>VGSX01000015.1 GCA_016874895.1 Deltaproteobacteria bacterium | reverse complement strand
AAATGGAAAAAGTGGAACATGCCGCCCTTACGGTCTGGCTGGCCCGGCAGTTGGGCCAGGCCCGGACCCTGCCGGACGCGGAAGTAGTGAAATTGACCCGACTGGGCATCGATAAGGGCTATCGGCCGCCTCTGGCCACCGAGTCTTAGGGGCAACGCGGTTGAATTAAGAGCACCTATGAAAAATCCCCCTAAATCCCCCTTTAGAAAAGGGGGACTTTTTTAATGATATCATTTAGTTCCCCCCCCTTTATTAAAGGGGGGTCAGGGGGGATTTTAATAAGTTACCAACTCGCTATCTACCTAATTCAACAGCATTGAGTCTTAGGGGAGGGCCAGTCGAGATTGAGTCGTATCGTTCTTTCGTAGGGGCGGGGTAACCCCGCCCCTACGACCGGGGATTTTTACGGAAAATTTTCTCCGGGCCTGGAGATCTGTTCAGAATGAGCCGTTCTTGGGCAGGGTGAAGAAAAAGGCAGCCCCCTGTCCGGGACTGCTTTCCACCCAGAGGCGGCCGTGATGAGCCTCGACGATGCGCTTGACAATGGCCAACCCGAGGCCCAGGCCGCTTTCCTGGCCCTGATTTTTGCCGCGGTATAAAAGATCAAAGAGGTGGGGCAGGTCCGGGGGGTCGATGCCCGGCCCCTGGTCCTGGACCCGGAATTGCACTTCCTCGCCCAGATTTTTAACCTGCACCGTCACCTGGGTATGGGGCGGGGAATATTTTACGGCATTCTCCACCAGATTTCCCAGAGCCCGTTGGAACAGCACCGGATCGGCCTGCAGGATGATAATCTCCTGGGGAAATTCCGCCATCAGAACCACTTCCTTGGACTCCGCCAGAGACTGATAACGCGTGATGACCTCCACGCATTCCTTTTCCACCTGGATGGCGCTGGGCAGGGGTTTCAGGATATGCAGGTCCAACCGGACAAAATCCAGGAAATTAGTGATGAGTTTTTCCAGGCGGGTAACTTCCTGGAACATGGTTTCCACCAAAACCGTCTGCTGGGGGCCCAGTTCCCCCGCCTTGCCTTGCAGCAAACGATTGAGCAGGCCGGCCACCCCCACCACCGGTCCCTTCAGATCGTGGGCAAACATCCCCGCCAGTTGACGGCGTTCCCTCTCGATGAGCTTAAACAGGGCGATATCCCGCAAGGTTTCCACTCCACCCAAAAGGTTCCCCTTATCATCCCGCAGGGCCGAAGCGGTGAGCATGACCTCGATTTTCTGCCCCGAGCGATTCTTCACCACGGCTTCCCGGGAGACTGCGTCGCCGCCGGCCATGGCCATTTTCAGGGGGCATTCCCGGCCGCACATGCTGCTGCGGAGAATTTCGCCACAAAACTTTCCCAAGGCCTCTTCCCGGTGGTAGCCGGTGAGCTTTTCGGCGGCCTGGTTCAGGTCGGTAATCTGCATTTGGCCGTTCACCGTGACCACGCCGTCGGCCATGCTCTGAATAATGAAATGCGGCCAATCAGGGGGGGTGGCAGACATAATCGTGTTTTCCATGGCGTCGCCTCGGGGCCTCTAAAGACCGGTGAGAACAGTTTTGCAGATATTCCCGGGATACGGGGTTACTTCCCCCGCCAGACCGGTTTGCGTTTCTCCAGAAAAGCCGCGACGCCCTCCTTGGCGTCCTCCGAGGTGCACAGCCGGGCAAAGACTTCGCTGCTGTAGGCGAATCGCTGATTAAAGGGCATATCCACCATCTGATAATAAAACTGCTTCCCCATCTTGATGGCCAGAGGGCTTTTGCCGATGAGTTTTTGGGCCAGAGCCATTGTTTCCGTCTCCAGGCTTTCCAGAGGAACCACCTTATTAAACAGTCCCAGCCTTTCGGCCTCCCTGGCATCGATCATATCTCCGCTTAACAGCAACTCCAGAACCTTTTTTTTACTCAGGCCGTAACTGATGGGAATGACCGGGCCGGTGCACAAGAGACCCACATTGATGGCCGTGGTGCCGATTTTGGTGCCTTCTGCGGCAATGGCGAAATCCGCCGCAAAGACCAGCCCGGCGCCATTGGCCACGGCATAGCCATGCACCATGGCGATAACCGGTTTGGCCAGGGAGGCCACCGTCAGATGCATCTCATCCATGAGAGAGATCCATTCCAAGTACTCCGTGGCGGTTTTTCCCGGAAACTCGGCGATGTCAATGCCGGTGGAGAAGGCCCGGCCCGCGCCTTTGACAATGATGACCCGCACCTGCTCATCTTGATCCAGGAGTCGCAGGCCATCGTTGAGCTCCCGGGCCAATGTGCTGCTGAAGGTATTCATTTTGTCGGGCCGATTCAGGGTGAGGACGCCTATCTGGTCCTGGTGCTCCAGGGTGATAGTAGTGAATTCCATAGAGACCTCCCTCGTTAGATGGGTTGTGAGGTTTATGAATGCAACGGTAGACCGCGGGCAGCCGGGTCTGGTTCATGGTATCATAAAAATATACTAATATCCATGCTTTAATTTACCCTGAAAGTCTTTCCAGTTCCTCCGGCTGCACGTCTTTTAACCTTATCACTTTGCTTCCCCCAAAAAGAAATCTGCCCGGGGGTGACCCGGGCAGAGGTAAGGGTTTAACTTAAGCCCCCTGCAATTCGGCCAGCCGTTGCTGCACGGCCTCCAGTTCGCGCTGCAGATAGGCCTCTTCCTGTTTCAGGGCCTGGCTTTCGTCCTGGGGGGCCAGGGGGACGCCGTAGCCCCAGGCGCTCCGGCCCCAGCGGGGTCTGTTCCAGCCGAAACAACCGGGGCGGAAACCTCCGCTGCCCCGGCCGAAGCCGAATCCCTGGCTGCGGCGGCCAGCGCCGCAGGGGCCCAGGCCCCTTCCCATGGGTCCCTGCCCCATAGGTCCGGTTCCATCAAATCCTGGCATGGTATGATACCTCCTTATAGATTATTGGGTTATGGCGGGAAACAATCATCCTTTGGCAAAATACTTATTGTTTCCGCATCATTGCCGCTCCGCAGGCGGGGCAGTGCATCTCAAAGCAGGGTTGGCCCTGCTGATGGGGCGCCTCGGCGCCGCATTTGGGGCAGATGCACAGACCGCCGGGTCCTGGCCGGAAACCGCCACCCCGGCCACCACCCCGGCCGGCGCCGCCCCCGCCGCCGAAACCACCGCCTCTGCGTCCTTTGGCCTTGATCATGCTAAACTCTCCCTTTGGGGCCTGCAGGTCCCAGGTTGCCTTACGCTCCACAATTAAAGGGTTGGAGATACATCGACCCAACCGATCCTTATTGAACATATGTTTATAATAGTTCTTTCTTCAGGTTTCGTCAAGCCCCCGCCGGTAAATCTTATTTTTCAGCTATTGATTTGATTTTCTTGGGAAGTGGAAAATAATGGGACGCGCCGGGCAATAGGGGGTAAAGGGAATGGCCAGGACGGCGGGATACCCTGCCCTTCCCCGCCTTTCGGCCTGGGCCGCTGCTGGGCCGAGCAGGAGATCCGGGTAACCCTAAACGATGAGGAAGAGATCAGGAATCATCTTTTGGGGCGGAAAATCTGCCATCATCTCTAACCTTTGGCATTTTTTCCAGGTTGGCTGCCAGCCAGCCGATCCTGGCGTCGGTGCGGGAGTCAAAGGCCGGGACGTAAGGCTTGAGGTCCAGCAACGGGGTGCCATCAATCACGTCCACATCTCGAATAAAGAGCGTGGCGCCCTCAATGCGGTCCAGGCGGACCACCGAGATGCCGATGGGGTTGGGCCGGGAGGGCGCCCGGGTGGCGAAAACCCCCCGAGTGGTCTGATCCAGGAAGGGGGTTACTTTCAGGGTGGAGTTCTTGCTGAGATGAAAATGATAGATGAGAAAAAGATGGGAAAATCCCTCCAGGTCCTGGAGGCCTTCCTGGTATGCCGGGAACACGGTTACTGTTCCGGCGACATCCGCTGCGGCTGCGGGTTGAATGGGGGTGCCTTCGGGCCGGTGAAAAGGCGAGTGAATAATCCCTATAGGAGTGAAAATGATTTTTGCCATAACGGGCCGTCCGTGTGTGATAGCTCATCCCTCAGGCAGATCTGGCCGGTTCGATGGGCTCGAGATCATCGAACTCGCTAAAAGGTCAAGATAGTAAAACCCTGGGCCAGGTAGCGTCCTAAACTCGGGTGGCCGCTCATATCCTCCAGGAGAGGAAGTCCCTGGGCCTGGATGTCGGCTATCGTGCCCATTTTGGTGGCGCAGGCCTTACAGACCCCCTCGATGAGGCCGGCCTGTTCGGTTCGGGCATAGAGATCATGGAAGGTATGGTCCGGCCGCTGGAGTTCCGGGGGCAACTTTACAGCCTGGCCTTCGATGATGATTTTTACGATCATGCCCCGCTGGTGCATATCCAGGGCATTTAACAGGACATGAACGAAACACAAGGCCTCACCTTGCCACTGTAAAGCCCGATCTTGCTGGTGTGGCCGGCTGGCTGCCAGGTCGATAAAATCGCGGCGGATCTGGGCCCAGCAAAAGGCCAGGATAATCGGGGTCGCTTCGGCTACGGTCTTATAAGCACCATAGCGGTCTGCGACCATGATGCCTCTGGACATGGAACTGAAATGGCCCAGAGGAACCCTTACTTACCGGGTTAACTGAATATTTACCCATGCCCCTAACCTTATCCCCGGATAAAAGGGAAATTCAGTAGGGCCGACCTCCAGGTCGGCGACTCACTGGGACAGACCTGGAGGTCTTTGCCTACTACAGAGATGAAGCATATCTCAATGGATGCGGCCTAGGCATCCAGTAAGAAAAATTCTTAAGCAGAAACTATCTGCCGACGGCTTATGAAAATTCGCCAAAGCCGCGGCATTTGTTATACCCCTATCATACCCTTCCGCTAATAAATAATAGAGAGTATTGTAACCGGAAACCAGAAATCGGAAACGGTATAACATGGGAGAATGTGGATGGAGCTTTTCAGAGGAAATGCCTGACACGTTGTATGTTTCGTTATTCCTTCAACCTCGGGTCGATGGCCTCCCTGATCCCTTCGCCCAGCAGATTATACCCCATCACCGTAACCAGAATGGCCAAGCCGGGGAATACCGAGAGCCACCAGGCGATTTCGATGTTGTCCTTGCCGGCGGTGAGGATGTTGCCCCAACTGGGGGTGGGGGGCTGGACTCCCAGGCCCAGGAAGCTCAGGGCGCTTTCCGTGAGGATGGCCCCGGCCACCCCGAGGGTGGCGGAGACCATCACCGGGGCCAGGGCGTTGGGCAGCAGGTGCCGGAAGATAATGCGGCGGTCGCTGGCCCCCAAAGCCCGGGCCGCCTGGACGAACTCCCGCTCCTTCAGGGTGAGGAACTCGGCCCGCACCAGGCGCGCCACCCCCATCCAGCCGGTGAGGCCGATGATAACCATGATGTTCCAGATGCTGGGCTCCAGGATGGCGATGACCGCCAGTATGAGGAAAAAGGTGGGGAAGCAGAGCATCAGGTCCACCAGCCGCATGAGCAGATTGTCCACCCAGCCGCCGTAATAGCCCGCCACCGCGCCGATGAGGACGCCGATGAGGGTGGCCAGGCCCACCGCCACAAAACCCACCTTCAGAGAGATCCGGGCCCCGTAGATAATGCGGGAGAAGACGTCCCGGCCCAGGGAATCGGTACCCATGAGATGGGCGCTGCTCGGCGGCATGAGAATAGCCTGGATGTCGATATAGTTGGGATCGTAGGGGGCCAGAACGGGGGCCAGAAGAGAGACCAGGAAGAGCCCGGCCACCAGCACCAGGCCGCTCACCGCCAGACGGTTGCGCCGGAACCGGGGCCAGAATTCCCGTTTTAAAAACGTGCCCGCCATAGCTCAGCCCACCCGCAGCCTCGGGTCCACCAGGGCGTAGGAGATGTCGGCCAGGAGGTTGCCGATGAGGGTAAGGACCGCGCCGATGACCAGGGCCCCCATGACCAGGGGATAGTCCCGGGACATGACCGCACTGTAAAAGAGCTGCCCCATGCCGGGGATGGCGAAAATGGACTCGAAGATGACACTGCCACCGATCAGCCCCGGCACCGACAGGCCCAGAATGGTGACTACCGGCAGCAGGGCGTTGCGCATGGCGTGCTTAAAAATCACCGTCCGCTCCGGCAGGCCTTTGGCCCGGGCCGTGGTGACATAATCCTGGCGGATCACCTCCAGCATATTGCCCCGCATATATCGGGACATGCCGGCCAGCCCCCCGAAAGCCGAGACCAGCACCGGCAGCACCAGGTGCCGGGCCAGATCCTGGACCTTTTCCCAGAAGCTGAGACGCTCGAAAAACAGCGAGGTCAGGCCCGACAGGGGCAGCCAATCCAGGTAAACCCCGAAAAACATCATCACCAGCAGGGCCAGCCAGAAGCCGGGCATGGCAAAACCAAGGAAAACAAAGAGGGTCGTTCCCCGGTCAAACCAGGAATGGGGGTGGGTGGCGGCAATGACCCCGATGGGAATGGCCACCGCCAGGATGAGCAGCATGGCCAGGAGGTTGATGCTGATGGTGACGGGCAGCCGTTCCTTGATCTTGTCCCACACCGGCCGACCGTCGGGCGCGAAGGACCGCCCCAGGTCCAGGCGAACCACTCGGGTGAGCCAGTTGAGGTATTGCACGTGCAGGGGCTTATCCAGACCGTAGAGCTCTCGCAGCCGCTTCTGGGCCTCCAGGGAGACCTTGGGGTTCATCATGGTCTGGAGGTCCGTGGGCGAGCCGGGGGCCAGGTGAATCACCGAGAAGGAAATCAGAGTAATCCCCAGGAGCATGGGAATCAACAACAGAAGGCGATTAATCAGATGGTGGAGCATGTGGTAGTCCCAACGGGACTCGAACCCGTGTCTCTGCCGTGAGAGGGCAGTATCCTAGGCCACTAGACGATGGGACCTTTCCGAAATGGTGCCGGATGCTTGCCCGGGCGCACCTGCCCACGGATGATCCTTTGGCATCCGGCTTCTTTGTATTTATGGTATTTTTATGTCCCTGTCAAGTATTTCTCCGAATATTTGCTTGACAGATAACAAATAAAAAATTATATTAAATAAATAGCATGTCAGGCTGCAGCCAGGGCTATCGCGCTGGATAATAATCGGAAGGGTATGCTTTTTCCCTTCCGCTTTTTTTTGGGGCCGCATGTTGTTTAGATCCTGCTTTGAAGCAGGAAATCAGTTCAATTTTTAGGAGTGTTGTAGTAATGAAAGAAACCGGTAAGGTAAAGTGGTTCAATGATTCCAAGGGCTTCGGTTTTATCTCCAGGGATAACGGCCCGGATGTGTTCGTGCATCATACCTCCATTCAGGGCAACGGCTTCCGTTCCCTGGCAGAGAATGAATCCGTGGAGTTTGAGGTAGTCCAGGGTCAAAAAGGCCCCCAGGCCCAGAATGTGGTTAAGTTGAACTACTAATCGAGAGCCAGCAGGGAACTCCGGCGGTCTTTGAGACCCCGGAGTTCTGCCCCGTCAATCCTTGTATGGAAGGAGCACACGTGGCTCGAAACCGCTGCAGCTATGAAAAACGCGCTAAAGAAATAGCTCGAAAACAGAAGCAGGAAGAAAAAATCAAACGTCGGCAGAACAAAGTTCAGGCGAAAACGGCAGAGGAAGCCTTGGCACCAGAGGCGGTCGAGGCGGATATGCTGGAACCTGAAGCGCTGGAGGCGGAAACAGACAGATGCCCCTCCTGAAGCTAGGGATTAGCTTGAGTTTGGGGAAAGGGGCGCAGTACATTGCGCCCCTTTTGATTCAACCGGTTAGCGCCAGTTATCAGGGCTCGCCCCGGGATTTTTTGTACTGATCGTAGGCAAAGCCGCCCAAGACCCCGGCGCCGCCGCCGATGGCCGCACCCATACCAGGATTGCCGGCGATGGCGCCGATGGCCGCCCCACTGGCCGCCCCGATGGCCCCGCCGCTCAGGGTGCGCTGAGTCGTGTAGGACATTCCTGAACATCCCATAGCCAGAAAACTCACCACCAAAATGAGGGCTACTGTCTTACGCATGGCTATTCCTCTTATTTAAATTTTTCCGGAGGGCACAGCGTCGTGGCTCGCCGTACCATTACTTCGAGGACCGAAGTATACAGTTTGTCTGGATTTTCCTTGTAATAGGCATCAATCTCCTTGACTACGGTATCAATGGTTTTTTCTTTTAACTCCTGCACCAAAACCGCCGCAATACAATAAGTCCGGCTCTGCTGCGAAGCCCCCACCTGCACCTCGAAATCGGCCATATTGCCGACCCCCTTGATATAGGTGACCTTGGCCTCATATGGGATTGCCTGCCAATGCGTGCCGTCCAGAAAAAACGGCTGGCTCCAACCCGGCATCGCCATCCCCAGGGACAGGACAAGGCAACCGAGGAGAATTACGCTCACTGAATTTCTGGTACGCATCTTTACGCTCCTGCAGTTTTATCTTTCATATTATAAAAGCCATATGCCCCTGTCAATCTTTGTTGGCGCCTCGTTTGAGGAATCTTTAAAAATTTCCCCTTGCGGAACCGGCAGAATGCTCAAGATTATGCTGCTCCAGCAATAAACCTGCAGAAGGGAGGGGCGGTTTGCGAACTGCCCCTGCGGGTAACATCGATAAGTTAAGCCGCGGTGCAGAACCATTATTAAAGCTGACCGCTGAACGCTCGAAAACAAGGCAGGACCAGGGACGGACCTGTCTTTTTTATTTGGCCGGGGCTTATTTTGGCATATAATTCATAGGACGAGTTGGCAGAAAGATTCGTCAATTAATCCACGAGATGGCAGGTGCCATGGACCGACCCGGCTTTGCCCAATGGACGATTTTAGCTTTTGTCGAGCAGTTGGCCGAAGGCGGCCCCATGCCCGGCGCCGGTTGCGCCGTGTCTGTGGCCGGCGCCCTGGCCGCGGCCCTGGGCTCCTTGTCCAATCAGATCAGCCTGAAAAAAGAGAGCAACCCGGCTTTGAAGGATCTTCTGGTTGGCATGCAGCCGCAGATCGACCAGGCCCGCCGGAAATTTTTTGACCTGATCGACGCCGACGCCCTGGCCTATCATGAGGTGGTGAAGGCCCGGCGGCTGCCCCGGGACAGCGAGGGGGAAGTAAACAAGCGGGAGGCTGCCATTACCCAGGCCTTTGCCCAGGCCTGCGAGCCCCCCCGGCAGATGGCGCACCTGGGACTGGAAGTACTGGCTTGGGCCCAGACCTTGGCCCAAAAAGGCAACCCGGTTATCCTGGCCGACGTCGGGGTCATGGGTTTCCTGGCCGTGGCCGTGGTGCACGGAGGCTTGATCAACATTTTTTCTAATCTGACCATGATGGCGGACAATCCCGTCAGCCAAAGTCTGCGTTCCGAAGCCGAGGGACTGCGGCAAGTATTGGAGCACCGCCGCCGGGAGTTCTTTGCCCTGATTTACCGGCAGGTAGGGGCGTCTGAAATAGTGTAGGGGTCAAAAAAGACCCAGTTTTGATGGAGATGTGGACTTGAGTTATTGAAAGGACTGGCGCATGGTGCATAAATTCGACCCGGCCCGGATGGGGTCTCTCACCAGTGAACGCCGGCAGCAGGCCGTCAAACCCCTGGATCTGTTGCAGCGTGCCGGGCTGCAGGCAGGTGACCGGGTCCTGGATCTGGGCTGCGGCGCCGGTTTCTTTACCGTCCCGGCGGCCCGTCTGGTGGGCCCCCAGGGGAACGTCACGGCCGTGGACGTCCAAGCGGCAATGGTGGCCGCCACCCAAGATCGGACGCATCAGGAAGGTCTTTCCAATGTCGTGGTCCTGGCTGCTGGAGAATATGCCCTCCCTCCAGGACTCCCGGCCTTTGACTGGATTATCCTGGCCTACGTCCTGCATGAGGTGGCCGAACCAGGCCGTCTCCTGGAACTTGCTCTAAAAGCCCTCAAACCCGATGGCCGGCTCTTGCTCATCGAGTGGCCCAAAGAGGACGGTCCCCACGGTCCCCCCGCCCACGAGCGCCTGGCACCGGAGGAGCTGGCGGCATTTTACCAACCCCTCAATCTGCAGGAAGTCAATTTCTGGGAAGGTGGGCCGGAATATTACGCCCTGGTGCTGACCAGGAGAGACTCCCTTTAAACTTTGAATCATTAAAGGATAGCGGCTCCCCGTTCGAGAGCCCAAAAGCACTTGCCAGGACTGCTAAATCAACGTAAACTTCCCTTCGAGGGACTCTATGGAAAATAAAAAAGATCTCATCGAGGGTCTGACCAATCCCAACCAACTGCAGCGCCTGCTCACCTGTTTTGAGCTCTCCAAGACCCTGGTCACCATTTTTGATATGGAAGCCTTAGTGCGGACTGTGGTGGAAAGGTTCAACGAGCTTATTCCGGCCAGTAACTGGTCCATTCTGCTGGTGGACCCCGAAACCGAGGAACTCCATTTTTTTGTTGTGGTGGGTTTGGACACCCACCAGATCCAACACGTGCGCCTGAAGGTGGGGGAGGGGATCGCCGGGGCGGTGGCCCAGACCGGCAAACCGATTTTTATCAAGGATGTCCAGTCTGACAGCCGTTTCTGCTGCCGGGTGGATGACATTACCGGTTTCGAGACCCACTCCATCATCTGCCTGCCCCTGCTGGTTCACCGGGAAGTTATCGGCGTTTTGGAAGTCATTAATATTGAAAATGAAAATTTCTTCCTGCAGACCTATCTCCCCCTGCTCAATATCCTGGCCGATTATATTGCCATTGCCGTGGATAACGTCCGCAACTTTGAAAAAGTCCAGGCCGCCTCCTTCATCGATGATCTCACCGGCTATTACAACACCCGCTATCTGGCCTGGTCCCTGGATAATCTGGTCAGCCGCATGTTGCACGAGGACTCCAAGCTATCGGTGGTGTTCCTGGATCTGGACGATTTCAAGCGGGTGGTGGACACCCACGGCCACCTTTTGGGTAGCAAGGTGTTGCAGGAAGTGGCCAAGGTGATCGGCCGTCTGGTGGAGCCTCAGGACAGCCTGATCCGTTACGGCGGCGACGAATTCATCATTCTGCTGCCGCACCGGGATAAGGAAACGGCTTTCGAGTTCGTTCAGCGTTTGCGCCGGGCGGTGAATGAGAGCCGTTTTCTCTGTGAGGAGGGGATCAATCTGAGCCTCACCGCCAGCTACGGTATCGCCACCCTCCCCGACGACGCCCGGGATAAGGGCGATCTTTTGGAGCTGGCCGATGCCGCCTTGTACTCCTCCAAGGGACGGGGCAAGGACACCATCGTCATGGGTGGACCGGAAAAGAAGGACAATTAATCCAGGCAAGGAGTTCGGCCTCACACACTCAAGGAAAAAACCGACCCCTTAGCGGCCTTGCATCCATGGCAAAAAAGAAAAAAACTGCCCCATCCCCCCAGCTGCTAACGTTGGCCCGGGAAGTGCTCACCATCGAGGCCGAAGGCGTCTTCGGGCTCATAGCCAAACTGGACGATAATTTCGTCCGGGCGGTGCTCCTGGTTTTTCAAGCCAAGGGTCGGCTCATCGTTACGGGGGTGGGCAAATCCGGCATCGTGGCCCGGAAGATCGTGGCCACCCTGAATTCCACCGGCACGCCGGCCCTGTTTCTTCACCCGGTGGAGGCCATGCACGGGGATTTGGGCATGATTTCCCAGGATGACGTGGTGCTGGCCTTGTCCAACAGCGGCGAGACCAGCGAGTTGACTATTCTCCTGCCCAGTTTTAAACGACTGGGGGTTCCCCTCATCGCCTTGACCGGACGGCCGGAATCCACCCTGGCCCGGCACAGCGACGTTATCATCGATGTAGGAGTTCCTCGGGAGGCCTGCCCCCTGGGTCTGGCCCCCACCGCCAGCACCACCGCCGCCCTGGCCATGGGGGATGCCCTGGCCGTGGCGCTTTTAACCCGGCGAGGCTTTAAGGCCAGCGATTTCCGGAGATTTCATCCGGGTGGCAATTTAGGGGCCCGCCTGTCTCTGGCCATTGGCGAAGTGATGCTTTCCGGCGACCGGGTGCCCCGGGTCAGCCAGGAACAGAACCTGATAACAGCCCTGGACGAAATTGATCAAAAAGGGTTTGGGGCAACCCTCGTGGTGGACGAGGCCGGGATACTCCAGGGAATCTTCACAGATGGCGACCTGCGCCGCTGTTTGAGAAAATATCAGAATATTTGGGATAAAACCGTGGCCCAGGTCATGACTCCTTCCCCCCACGCCATCGGGCCCCAGGCCCTGGCCTCCCAGGCGTTGGAAGTCATGGAGCAGAAGGCCATAACGGTATTGCCGGTGGTAGATGAACGCCGGGTGGTGTTGGGGATTGTCCACCTGCACGATCTCCTGGGGCGGGGAGAATTCAGGTTTAGCGGCTAACGGTGGCAGGCGAGTCGCTTTCCAGATTTTCACGCTAAAACAGAAGGAACCGCCGGTTTGCCGGTGATACTTGCCAACATGCCCATGGAATTTCCAAAGCCGTCATTACCCGAAGGGTTGCTCATTGAACTGGTGACGCCGCTGACGCCCGCCGGCGCTCTGGATCATGCCAGCCTGGCCGGATTGCTGCGCCGGGTGTTGCCATCAGCCTCGGGTCTGGTGGCCGGCAGCCCCGGAGTGGGGGAAGCCCTGGAACTTCCCAGGGCGGTGCGTCTGGAGCTGTTCACCGCCGTGTTGGAAAACCTGGAGCCGCCCCTGCCCCTGTTTTTCGGGATTACCGGGGCCACCACGGCAGAAACCCAGAGTCTGGCCCTGGAGCTGGAGGAAATACTCAGTCAGTGCCCCACCCCGAGGCCGGTCTACTGGATGGATCTGCCCCTCTGGCACCACAGCAACCGGGGCCTGCCCCAGACCTACCGCAGCCTGACCCAGAGCCTCCACCGGCCCCTCATCCTGATGAACCATCCGCACCTGATTCGAGGCAGAGCCAAGCCCTTTAAACACGTCAACATTCGCACCGCGGTCTTCAAAAAACTGACCTCCCTGCCCGAGGTGGAAGCTTTAATCTACCATGGCGAGATGCGTCGTTTCCTGCACTATTATGCGGCCATGATGTCCCAGCCGGATTTTATGCTCTATGAAGGGGATGAAGCGCGATTTCTTACCCGGCCGGGGGCCATGGGTCTGGTATCGGTGGGAGCCCAGCTTTTCCCGCACATCTGGCGGCAGGTGACCCAGGCCTGTCTCTTCCCCGATGAGGCCGAGGGTGCAGGCAATCGGCGCCGTCAGCTCTGGGAATGGAGCGATCTCCTGCAACGGCTGCACGAAATCTATCAACTCCATCCCGCACCGCTCATTAAACTGGGACTCTTTCGTCAAGAAGTCATCGAATTTCCTGCTATCTGGCCCTCAACCCCTGCTTATCCGCATCACCTGGGCGAACTTTTCTTACAGGTCCTTGACGGCCTTAAAGATCGATGGAATTTTTAAAAACACCGCGATGGGGACTGTTCTTGGCCGTGGCTATCTGCTGCCTGGTCGTGGCGGCCTGCCAGGAGGCTACCTCTCCTCCCAGTCTTTCCGAAGCCGCGGTGGCCTCTGGAGGCGATCTTTACCAGCGTCTGGCCTGCCGGGGCTGCCATACCCTCCAGGGCCGGGGCGGCCATCGGGGGCCGGCTTTGGATGGGGTAGGGCAACGCCTGACCCGGGAAGAGCTGGAAAGACAGCTTCTGACCCCGCGTCGCGGCCAGGCCGGTCCCGGCATGCCCAGCTTCGCCTTTATCGGGCCCGAGGAACGAAAGGACCTATTGGATTTTTTGCAGTATGGGAAGAAATGACGAGGGAAAAAACGCAGATGCCGCGCAGCGGTTTATAATTCACCGCAGAGACCCAGAGGCCGCAGAGGATGATGTCAGGCTTTGCTCCTTGACCTTTCACGTTTGATCATTCAGAACACTTATCGTACCAGACGCGCCTTCATTTTTTCCACCAGCTCATAGGGGAGATAGAGGTTAGGCCCCACCCGGCCCATCGTGATCTCCGGTTTAATGGACCCGTGGAAATCGGAGCCGCCGGTCATGAGCAGCCCCATTTCCAGGGCCAGCTTTTTGTAGGCCGCCTGCCTTTCGGGCGCGTGTTCCGGGTAATAAACCTCCAAACCGGCCAGGCCCCAGTCCCGCAACTGAATCAGAATCGACCGCAAATGGCCGGTGGAAGAGTATTCCAGGGTGAAGGGGTGGGCCAGCGAGGCCAGCCCCCCGGCCTCGGTAATCATGGCCAGGGCGTCCCGGGGGGCAAACCGGAACTTGTTGACATAAGCGGGGCCGTGATTGCCGATATATTTTTCAAAGGCTGTCTGGAAATCCGCCACATAGCCTTTCTGCACCAGTACCTGGGCGATGTGGGGCCGGCCCACCTGACCGCCGCCGGAGACCGCCTCAACTTCTGCCATGGTTATGGCCATACCCAATTTCTGCAGGTTTGCCACGATCTGAGGGTTGCGGTCGGCTCTTGCCTGCTTCAACACCCGGAGCTGCTCATCCAGACGAGCGCTGCCATGGTTAATAAAATAACCCAGGATGTGCATACTGCCGGGCTCGTGAGCGGCGCTGATCTCAATGCCCGGGATAACCTCCAGCTCCAGTTCCGCCCCTGCCGCCAGGGCCTCCCCGAGACCGTCGATAGTGTCATGATCGGTCAAGGCTATGGCCCGCAATCCCTGGGCCCTGGCCTGGGCCACCACCTCCCGGGGAGTCAGCGACCCGTCGGAGGCGGTGGAATGAACATGTAAGTCAACATAATTCATACAGTTTCCGGTTTCCGGTTTTCGGTTTTGCAACTAATGATAACTGCTCATAAATAGCCGGCGCCCCATGAGAATGCCGGCCTGCCGCAGAGGGCCTGCTTGGGCGGGCACGGAGGCCCGCCCCACCAAAGAAAAAGCTTTTTTTCAGTAGCACAGACCTCCAGGTCTGTGCCTCTGAGGCGCCGATCGGGAGATCGGCGCTACCGATTTCCTCCCCCCCCGAATAATGAAATCTTGGGCCAAATGCCCATTCTCTAAGGCAACTGACCACTATCCCCTGGCAACTGACCACTTTATATTTCTTGGTTAGTAGATTGTGATTTCAAGGGAATAATACCTGGTAAAGATATCAGAGCAGGTGGACCTTGTCGAGTTTTAATGCGGTTAAAATGCCGAAGGCGGCCAATAGCCGCCTCCGGTGAGGTTATTTCAGGACTCGCTTTAGAGCAGTTTGAAGGTATTCTTGTAAGTGGGATAGCTTTTACGCATTTCCTTTTTGATCATCTTGCCGGTGGGAGTCCGGGGGATGGCATCCAGGAAGCAGACTTCCCGGGGCAGTTTGTATTTGGCCAGCAGGTCGGTGGTGGAGTTGATGATCTCTTTGGCCAGTTCCAGGGACGGAGTGTGGCCGGGTTCCAGCTCCACCATGGCCACCACTTTCTGGCCCAGGATTTCATCGGGGATGCCCACCACGGCGTTGTCCCGCACCTTGGGATGCCGGATAATGGCGTCCTCGATTTCCGAGGGGGCCAGCCGGAAGCCGGAAGACTTGATCATGTCGTCTTCCCGGGCCTGGAAGAAGATAAAGCCGTCTTTGTCCATGAGGACTGCGTCGCCCATCATGTTGTAGCCGTCTTTGATGCCCTTCTTCTGGGTCTTCAGGAGTTTCTGATCCTGAACCAGAGGCTTCCAGTACACGGTGCCGGTGGGGCCCTTCACCAACATGGAGCCCACTTCGCCGGGACCGGCCTCGCTGCCGTCTTCCTTAACAACCTTGATCTCAAAACCGGGCAGGGCCTTGCCGATGGAGTCGGGCACAGGCACCTCGCTCATGGTGTTGGAGGTCACCAGGTGAACCATTTCGGTGCCGCCCAGACCTTCCCAGATGGGCTTGCCGGTTTTGGCCTGCCACATAGCCAGGGTCTTGCCGGTGAGGGCGTCGCCGCCGGAGGTGTACATCCTGACGGAGCTGATGTCATAGTCGCCGAAATTGGGCATTTCCAGCAGTTTCCGGTAGGCCGTGGGCAGACCGGTGACCACGTTGACCTTGTGTTTGGCAATGATGCCCATCATGTCGTCGGGGGTGAACTTGGGGAGCAGGGAGATGCTGGCCCCGGCGGCAAAGGGCACCATGCAGAAGGTGCCGTAACCGGCCGCAAAGGACACCGGCGCGGAACCGCCCAACACTTCGCCGGGTTTCAGCTTCCAGACATACTTGTTGACCAGGTGGGACTCGATGATCACCTCTTTGACAAAGTGGACGCAGCCCTTGGGCTGGCCGGTGGTGCCGGAGGTGTAGAGAATAACGCCGATATCATCGGGGCTCAGTTTAACGTTTTCGAAGGTGTCGGCCGCCTTGGCCATCTCTTCGGCATAGTCGAATTCGCCTTTGGCCTTGACCTCGTCGGCCTTGCCGCCCACCACGATGATCTTGGTGGGGACCTGAAAATCATGCTTGCCGGCTTCCACCGGGCCCATCAACGGGGCGCTGACGAAGAAGGCAGCAAATTCAGCGTTGTTCAGGGTAAATTCGATCTCTTCCTTGGCCCACAGGGGGGATACCGGAACCGGGATAGCGCCCAGTTTCTGCACGCCGAAGTTGATGGCCACCGCATCAGGGGTGTTGGTCAGACGGAGGCCCACCCGGTCCTGAGGTTCGACACCCAGGCTTTTCAGCACATTGGCCACCTTGTTGGCCGTTTTCATGAGCTGGTCGAAGGTGATTTTCTGGTCGCCGAACAGGATGGCGGCTTCGTTGCCGCGACCTTCTTTAACCCATTTGTCCAGGAATTCCTCGGCGATGTTCACCGGACCGGCTACTAAATGTTTGAATTCGTCCGGCACGATGTGCTCGGGCCAAAATTCTTTCGGGGGTAGATAATCAGCGGGGATTTTGCCCATACTACCTGTTCCTCCTGCAATGTATTAGTGGTTGATCTTTACTGCTGTAAAGGTTGCGTGCGGTGCCATCCTGTCCATGTCCTTGTGAATGGTATAACAATCGCGGTGTTCTTGTCAAGATTTTTACGCGCCCACCCGACGGATTAATTCGTGGTCAGTAAGGTTCAAAATACAAAGGCCGCAGGGCAGGAAGCGCTCCGTGCCTCCCAGCGGCCTTTGAAAATCTATACCTTGGGCCTTTAGCTGTTCCGGGCAGTAATTCTATCCCACAGCTCAGGCCGCTTTTATTCGGACTGCATCTTCGTCGTGAGGGCTGCCATACATCACTGACCGGTTCCTTCCCCTTCTTTTGGCCTCATACAAGGCCGCGTCGGCGGCCTGCAAGAGCGCCTCGGCTTCCGCGCCGTGCTCCGGAAAATATGACAGGCCCAAAGAGATGGTCACCTCTCCCAATGCCCGGCCTTGATAGAGAACTTCCAGGTCCTTGACTCCCTCCCGAATGGCTTCGGCCCGCTCCAGAAGGACTTCGGGGACGATTTCCGGCAGAATCAAGGTAAACTCCTCGCCGCCGTAACGGCAGGCGATATCCTCGGCCCGGATGGAATTTTGCAGATACCGCCCCAGGACTGCCAACAGCCGGTCCCCGGCCTCATGGCCGTAAGTGTCATTAAAAAGCTTGAAATGATCCACGTCCAGCATAATAACCCCCAGGGCCGTGTTTCGCCGTTGGGAGCGGTAAATCTCCCTGGCCAGGGTTTCCTGCAGATACCGGCGGTTGAATAACCCGGTGAGGGAATCCCGGATGGCCTGATGCCGCAGGCTTTCCCGGAGCTTCAGATTGGCCAGAGACAGAGAAATATGCTCCGCCAAAGAAATGGCCAGCTTCTGGGGGGCACCGCTCAAGACCGCGGCAGGAATTTCGGAACCTTCCGGCCCCTCTGCGGCTACATGCAGGTCCTCCAGGTGCAGCAGGCCGATGGTTTCACCCTGGGCCGTCAGCGGCAGGCACAGATAACTCCCGCGGCCCGCGGTGGCGATGTGACGGCATTGCGGATTCATGCCCGTCAACGAGGTCGCCCCAGAGAGATACAACCTTCCCTGGCGGAGAGCCCAACAGTCATTGGGATTAAAAATCTGATCCGTCTCCAGGGTGTCGCCCCACTGACAGGCTGCGGTCAATAGGTTATTGGAATCATTAAGAATATAAAGGGCACCGGAAAGTTCGGGAAACAAGGCCCGCCCACATTGGGCGATGATTTCGTAAGCCTCATCCGGAGTCTGGCAGATCTGCAGTAACTCCACCATCCTGCCCAGGAGGTTTATTTCCTTGTTGGTCTGGCCGATCTCGGCAATCATGGCCTGCAGTTTTTGATTGGCCTGGGTCAGGGCCTGTTCCGCCCGCCGCTGCTCCGTGATATCCAGAAAGGTTTCCAACAAGTATTCTATCCCTTCAATGTGAACCGGAGCAACCATCCTCCAGACGGGCGTTAAACCGCCATCCGCCCGTACCAGGTGCCCTTGAAAGCGGTTTTCCGTTTCCACCTCTGTTTGCCTCGTGGGGGGGGCCTCATCCTGTGCTCCTCGAATAAATAGCTCCCGGGGCTGGCCGATAATCTCTTTCCCGCTGTATCCCAACATGGCCCCAGCCTGAGCGTTGACTTGGGTAACCCGGCCGTTCATGGCATCCGTCAGCATCACCCCCACGCCCACCGCTTCCAGCAGGGTTTTCCAGAAACGCTCACTTTCTTTGAGGGAATTCTCCAATTCTTTCTGGAGGGTAATATCCAAAACCACCCCGCTGACAAAGTCGATCCGGCCATTGACGTCCAGGACAATCTGGCTTCTCTCCGCCACCCAGATAATCTCGCCGTCTTTTCTTTTGATGCGGTATTCCCGGCGGTAGGAGCCGTCTGCTTTCAGGGCCCGAAGAAATATACGTTTGCAGGCCGCCAGATCCTCCGGCACAATAACCTCCGGCCACAAAACGCTGCCCTGGGAAAACTCTTCTTGGGAGTAGCCGGTCATTTTTTCCACTTTGTCGTCCACAAAGTCAACCCGGCCGTCCGCATAGCCCTGATAGACCAAGGTTGGAATGTTGTTAACTAATAATTTATACTTTTCCTGGCTCTGCTGCAGTTCGGTTTCAATCTCCTGTTTGGCATCGATGCGCTCCTGCAGTTTTCTCCCCCCCCAAACAATCCCCCAGAGACCTACCAGCCAGAGAAAGACATGGACACTGAGTATGGTCAGCCGATTTTTCTGCCAGGCCACGTCAATAGCGCTTAAGGGGAGCGTGAGACTGATCCCCCCGATTACCTGTCCCACGGTGTATCCGAAGTTGTTGTGGCAGGTGAGACATTTCTCTCCTGCCTTCAAAGGATGCAGCAGACGGAATTGGGGTTCGCCGTTGTTATCGACAATCTCGTTAATTTCCCCTGCCCCCTGGGCGAGTTGCAACAGGGCCTGTCGCTCCCAGGGATCAGGAGCGTTTTCCGGCCGTATGGGGGTTAGACTGGTGAGACGACCGCTGTACGACAGCTTCTTGGCGGCCAGTTCATAGAGTTGCCGGATCATGGCGGAAGAATTGATGGCGGTTAAAGTCTTTCCAGAGGGCGTGGTGATATCCCTTTCCGGCAGGTTCAGGTGGGGGTTGGGCTGGTGCTCAGGGGTCACCTCGGCATAAACGAAACCGTGCTTGATGTTCCAATCCCGCAGAAGCAGGTCTTTCTCCAGGTGGGAGCGGGCTATTTCCCGGGACAGGGTATGCCTGGTGCGGGATTCCTGATCGATCCGAAACCACGTAGAAAAAAAGACCACCAGGGTCCAGCCACAGACCAGTAGAATGATATAAAACCTCAGCCCCGTATCCTTGTCCACGCTGCTCCGATGATTTTCCGTCATCATATAACCACCTGGCCCATCAAATTTCTTTTCCTATAATTCCTTTTCGGACACCCGGGTAAAAAAATTGAATCGGATACTCTAAAAACTTAAATTTTCCCCTTTCAAATCGGTGTTACCGTAAAAAAACCCCTTAATCCCCCATTAAAAAAAGAGTGACTTAAAGGAGTCCTCTTTATTTGCCTCCTTTTCTAAGTTACCTTTATCCGCTTTAATCCCCTCTCCCCCTTGGGGGCTAAACATTACCCACAAATTCGGAGGGCATGACTGGAATCAGGGATAAGCAAAAGGAATTATTAAATTAAGCACACCATCACCTTAAATCTCTCTCCCGAGGGCAAGAAAGGAAATTCGGTGGCGCCGATCTCCTGATCGGCGCCTATGAGGCACAGACCTGGAGGTCTGTGCTACTGAAATTAGATAATATTTTTACCTGAAACCTGAAACCAGAAACCAGAAACCAGATAGCGGAAACCGGAAACGGTATTAATCATCGGGGGCGGCCCCAATCGGCCATGATCGTTTCGGAAAGCCTTCCGGTACAGGCCAGAAAGGTTGGGTCAGCGATATTTTCCATCCCGGTACCGCGCCCAAAAAAAAAGGGGAAGGCCAGGCCCTCCCCTTTTTTGCTTGGGATAAAATTTCTGTTAGATTTCCAGCCAAGATTCCGAGAACAGGGTCTGGCCGATGATGCAGCGGACGGTCTTGACATAGTTCTTGCCGTCCTGATCCAGCTTGTTCATATCCACGGCTTCGCCGTCCATGGTCTTGTAGATGGCTTCCACCAGATCCGGGCGTTTCCCCGAGGTCACGTCTTTCAGCTTGTCATCGAAGGCATCGACGATGGCCGAGTACATGCCGTAGCGCTGCAGCATGACGGCATAGGCGCAGTTAATGACCGTGCGCAGGTGTTCGGGCACGCCGTTGCTGGAGTTGGACAGGCCGCAGGTGGACTTGGCGCCGGGAGCCATGTCTTCGAGCATCTTCATGTATTCAATGGCCGACATTAATTGCTGCTGCTGGATGGTAAGCGGCGCAATGATGGGGTCAAACCAGATGTCTTCGTTGGCGATGTCGTATTCCGCCGCCTTGGCCAGAATCTCGGCGGTGAGCATGCCGCGCTCGTGTTCATCCCGGGGCATGCCTTCGGGACCCCAGAGCAGGCCGATCATATAAGCGTCATACTTCCGTACCAACGGCATCATGCCGTCCATGCGTTCCGGACGGGCCATGATGGAGTTGATGATGGCCTTGCCTTTGTGGACTTTCAGACCGGCTTCCATGGCGGCAATGTTGGAGGTGTCCAGGGCCAGGGGGACATCGGTCACTTCCTGGACCGTTTTGACCACCCACTCCATGAGTTCGTCACCACCCTTGCGGGCCGGACCGATGTTCAGGTCGATGTAATCGACCCCTTTTTCGGTTTGGGCGATGGCTATTTCCTGAAGGGGCTTCTTGTCCCGGTTTTTCATAGCCTCGCCGTATTTCTTGGTCACCACATTCAAGTTTTCACCGATGCGGATCAAATGATGGCTCATATCGCCTCCCCTTTCTTTGGGAACAGTGGTGAGGAGGCCGGGGCCGACCTCCTTTAAAGTGTCGTCTTCCTGAGAGCCCCGCTTAGAGGCCCTTTAAGAAGGCCGGGATATGGGCCGCTTCCCGAGGACCGATGAGGATCTTCCAATCAGGCAGTTCCTCTTCCAGGTCGCCGCTGATGGCCGCGGCGTAACCGGGGATGATCAGGCTGCGGGTCTTGGCTTTGTCCATAATACCGCATTTTTTGACAAACATGGCCACATCGTCGCCAGAGAATTTTCCTGCCGCCCAGGCGGTCATAACCGACAGACCTTCCGTGTCTTTGATGAGCAGCCAGGTGGGGACTTTGCTGCCTTCGATTTCGCCCGAGACGATAAAATAAGTAAGGGCAAAGTTGGTGGTAACGGCAATGGGGGAATTCTCATCCGGGTTGTTGAGCGGATATATCCCCGGCGTGACAATCATGGGTCGCTGCGGGTCGGTGTAGATGTTCAGGCGCTGCAACAACAGGGGGAAGACATACGTGGGATCAAGGTCTTTCAACACCACGATGCCGCCGTACTTGGCAATGCACACCGAAGCATACAGAGTTTCCTTGGCAGGGTCGTCGGTCATTTCGCACGGGAAGTTGATGCTGGGGAAGCCGAAGGGCTTGAATTGCGCTGTTAAAGGCGCCCGCCGAATGGCGATATTGTCCTGCAAGACCTGCTTGATGGTCCGGGCGCCGGAATCCAGGATGATGTCTTTGAGGCCCATGCCGGTTAATTTTGTGGTCAATTCGGCCAGGGCATCATACCCATCAGCCTTGGCCACCACCGCCAGACCCATTTCCTTGGCCAGCCCGCCCACCGCGTCGGCATTGGCCGCAGTGGCGGCATACAGAACCGGTTTCCGGTCTTTGGCAGCTTCCGCCCCGGCTTTCAGCACGTCAACGTTGTCGCTCATCAGGACGATGGCTGCATCGCTCTTGTCCACCACGGCCTTGGCCACGGCGGCGAATTTCCCGGCGTCGCCGCTTGCGTCTTTGACGACGAACATCTGCGGCCGCAGGTTAAAGCCCACCCGCTCGAACTGCATCTTGGCAAAGGTGGTGAGTTTAGCGTCCACATCGGCGTCACTGAGATCGCTGGTCAGGGTGCCGGCAATAATGGTGGGGTTGAAAAAGGTTTTTTCATGACGGAAAAAGACAGTTTCACCACCGGTGGTGATCTGTTCGCCTTTCATCTGGAGCTTTACCGGGCGAATCGGCGGGGCCGAGGCGGCGGCAAGTTTTTCCTGGGCCTCCTCGGAGACGTAAGGGCAGGCGGCCAATTCTGCTTTCCCGGAGGCCAAAGCCATGGCAAAGGCCAGGCAGGTGGGGAAACCGCATTCCTTACAGTTTGTTTTAGGGAGCATTTTGAAAATTTCAATTCCAGTTAAGGCCATTGCATTCTCTCCTTATCCATGGCTTGCGCGTAACGGGCGCGTAATGCAAAAACAGTATTATGATGCTGGTAAAAGGGTGTAGTGCGCTGTGATGTTTCCTAGTTTCCATAAATGAAAGCCTGCCGACCGAAATGATGAGCAGACTCGTGTTTTATAAGCCGCGCCCGGGCTCTGGCGCCAGCCCGGGCGGGCCGGTAATGCTTCTCTTCTTACAGGATGGATTCCAACTTCAGGGCCGGGTGGCCTTTTTCCTCTAAGAAGGGATAGATTTCATCTTCGGTAACACCCACGGTTTCGTCGGCGATCATGTCGATGAGGTTGGGATAACCCATTTCCTCGCCCCGTTTGACCAACCGTTCCCGGAGCTCTTCCTTCAGGCTCTTGGGCATCCATACCAGCCGCAGGAGGCCGCCGTCGCCCAAGAGATACTTCCGCTGGCAGATGTTGTACTTGCTGTGACCCACAAAGCCAGGGCTTTGGAGGCCGCCGCCGGCAGTGCCGGCCAGGGTGGTGAACTTCATGCCGCAGGGGGTCTCACCGGTGTAGTCCCGATGCACGGTCATGACGCCATTGCACATGGGCAGGATGGCGGCAATACACTCGCAGCACCCGCAGGTGGTCATGGGGTCCACTAGGAGGCTGTAGAAGCTCACCGAGTTGATGGCCTGGCGGGAGGCCTTCTGCACGAACTCGTTGACCCCGGCAAACTGGCCGTATCTCTCATCGGTGCACTCGCCCTTGGCCACCGGCTGGTTGGGGCCGGTGGGGTTGATTTCATTGGAGGCCTTGCAGTCCATCCAGTTGTAGGCGCCGCACAGACCGGTGCGTTCCGGGCTGACCACGCAGACGTGGGTGGGAGCAAAGGACTGGCACAGGGTGCAGGAGTAGAAAATATCGGTGGTTTCGTCGGTCATGCCTTCCACCCGGGCATCGCGCTCGGAATAGACCTTGCGGGCCTGGTTGGCGATCTCTTCCACTTTTTCTTTTTCGGTGAACAGCTTGATCTGGACTTTATCGAACACCGCGCCGAAATCCTGGTGGAATTTGGCGTGCAGCAGCTTCCCGATGTGTTCCAGGCGGAAGCCCTTTTCCACCGCGCTCTTGCCGAACCGGTACCAGGCGATGTCCCGCTGGCCCATGTGCATGATGCCCTGGACATAGTTCACCAGATGGTGGATCTGCCGTTCCAGGATGGGCTCGAAGTCGGCCTGGAAGTTCCGGCCGGCCACTTCCACCAAGATGGCCAGGGGCAGGGCGCCGCCTTCCTTCACGGAGTCGAGGTCCGGACCGATGAGCTCCACCTTGCCGTCTTCCACTTCGTCCATACGTTTGCTGGTGACCCATTCCACGGCCAGGGTCTTGCCGCCGCCGCACTGGGAGCGCAGTTCGTC
The DNA here is from genome assembly GCA_016874895.1 of Deltaproteobacteria bacterium. Lineage (GTDB taxonomy): Bacteria > Desulfobacterota > Desulfobaccia > Desulfobaccales > Desulfobaccaceae > Desulfobacca. Next base: position 1,243 of record VGSX01000015.1, on the reverse strand, counting down.
CTTGCGGACCCGCTCACCCTCGAAGGCCGGGCCGAAGGCCACGGGGATGGGCACCTCGGTGATGACAACTTTAAGGCCGCGCACTTCGATGGATTTCGGACCGATTTCCTTGAAGGGCACGTTGCTGACCACGTGTTCGTAAGTACAGATACCGGTGGGCAGCACCTGGGGAATATCCTGGGTGGTAATGGTGGGGAAGCCCCAGTTGATGGCGCCGGCCGCATTGGCATACCATTCATCCGGAATCTCGGACAGCGCATTCACGAAGGCAAACACCCGGTCTTTGTTGTAAATCAGGTTTTTCAAGGCGGCCCCGGGTTTGATGCCGCCGAAGGCCATGGCGGCCCGGCAGGCAAAACCTAAGGCGAAGACGGCGGCGGAAATATCCGGACCGAAGGGCACCAGACGGGTGGGCCAGCCGATCTGCATGCCGCCTTCCACAAGCTGCTCGGCAAAGGAGGTCTTGCCTTCGATGTCCCGAGCGGCTATAAACACATAGAGGTTCTTGGTCTGATATTCATGGGCCAGGGCGCAGGCCTCTTCCACCGAGGGGGCGGAACCGACGATGGCCGCGAACCCGGGAGCGGAACCGTCCACGAACTCCACGCCGCGTTTCCGCAGGATGATGTCGTTGGCCGGGCCGACCCAGATATTCTGGGAGCTTTTGTCAATGATATCTTCGCTATAGAGATAGAAATCAGGCTGTTCCAGGATCCGGATGGCCTCAAAAATCTCTTCCGCGAAGAGAGTGGCCAGACCGGCGTCCAGACCTGGTCCCAGATACGGCAGGTGGTGTTTTTCCGCCGGGACCGGGGGCAGCATTTCAATACAGCGGTCCATGACGCTCTTGGCGTCTTTCAGGTTTTTTACCGGCATACCCATCAACGAATAAATAATGGGCAGAAAATAAGCGGTATCAGGAAAACCGATTTCCTGCTGCGGACCATATTTGGCAATGGCGTCATCCAGTTTTTGGGAGGCGTTGTTGACGATTTTATGGGCGCCCCGGATTACTGCCGAAATGATTATCTTAGACACGGTAACTCCTCCTTATTCATAAGGAAATTAAGGTGTTGCAGGCGGCTTCCCCGCCCCGCGGGCAGGGAAGCCTTTGTCTTACTCCTCGGCGCCGGCCGCGGCAGCAGCCATTTCACGCCGCATTTCCATGTCGAACAGCACGCGTTCCCGGGCCTTGTCAATGCCCAGGGCGGCCCGCTTCCGGTCGATGTGGGCGATCATCTTC
>VGSX01000014.1 GCA_016874895.1 Deltaproteobacteria bacterium | reverse complement strand
GGGGCTTGCCATCACCGCGGCCCGGGGCCGGGGCGAGGCCCTGGATCATATCCTTTTGCACGGCCATCCCGGCCTGGGCAAGACCACCTTGGCCCATATCATCGCCCAGGAACTGGAGGCGGGGTTGCGGACGACCTCCGGACCGGTCATCGAACGCCCCGGCGACCTGGCGGCCCTCCTCACCAACCAGAAGGCCGGGGACGTCCTCTTCATCGACGAAATCCACCGCCTGCCCCACGTCGTGGAAGAGGTCCTCTATCCGGCCATGGAAGATTATAAGCTGGACCTGATCATCGGCCAGGGTCCCGGAGCCCGGGCCATCCGGCTGGACATTCCCCGCTTCACCCTGGTTGGGGCTACCACCCGGGCTGGCCTGCTCACCCCGGCCCTGCGGGACCGTTTCGGCCTCATGCTGCGGGTGGAATTTTACCACCCGGATGATCTCCAGGCCATTGTCAGCCGCTCCGCAGTCGCCCTGCAGATCGACATCGACCCCGCCGGGGCCCGGGAGATTGCCCGACGATCCCGGGGCACGCCTCGCATCGCCAACCGTTTGCTTAAACGGGTGAGGGACTTTGCCCAGGTGCACGGCGACGGTTACATTACTCGCCTCATTGCCGACGCAGCCCTGAACCTGCTGGACGTGGATCATCAAGGCTTTGACCGCATGGACCGCCGGATCCTGCTCACCATCATCGAGAAATTCGACGGCGGGCCGGTGGGCGTGGATACCCTGGCCGCGGCCCTCTGCGAGGAGCGGGACACCCTGGAAGACGTGTACGAGCCTTTCCTCATTCAATGCGGCTTTTTAAACCGGACCCCCCGGGGCAGGGTCGCAACTCGATTAGCCCGGGAATATTTTGACCGGCAGCCCAAACGCACCAGGCAGCCGTCGCTGGAATTTTAGGGGCAATGGTTTATGAATATCAACTTAAAACAGTATTTCCATGGTTCGCGGGCGAATTATAACTAATTAATATTATTAAGAAATTAATTTTCTCGGCCCGCGTTCAAATTAGGCACGAGTGTTTCGGCGGGTGGTTAGATACCCTTTAAACCGGTGGGCTTGAGACGATGAAAATCCGTGGCCTGCTCAAAGGCGTAGGCCGCCCGGAGCAGGGTTGCCTCGTCAAAAGGCCGGGCCAGCAGTTGCAACCCGATGGGCAGGCCCAGGGAATCCAGGCCGCAGGGCAGGGAAATGCCCGGAATGCCGGCTAGATTGGCTGATATGGTAAATATATCAGAAAGATACATGGTCAAAGGGTCGTCCGTCTTTTCCCCCAACCTAAACGCCGTGGTGGGCGCCACCGGGGTGGCCACCACCTGGCAGGTCCGAAAAACTTCCTCAAAATCCCGGCGGATAAGGGTCCTCACCTGGGATGCCTTCTGATAATAGGCCTCATAATAGCCGGCGGAGAGGGCATAGGTGCCCAACATGATGCGCCGGCGCACCTCGGCCCCTAGACCCTGGGCCCGGGTAGTATAGTACATGTCCATCAGCTCCGTGGCCTCAGGGTTGCGGTAGCCGTATTTGACCCCGTCATAACGGGCCAGATTGGAGCTGGCCTCCGCAGTGGCAATGAGGTAATAAACGGCCACGGCATATTCCGTATGAGGCAGACTCACCTCCACCAGATCGGCCCCCAGGGCGGTATAGGTGGCCAGGGCGGCCCGCACTGCCTGTTCCACCTCCGGTTGCATGCCGGGAAGGAAGTATTCCCGGGGCACCGCGATTTTCAAGCCCCGGATATCCTCTTTAAGGGCCGGAACATAATCCGGGACAGGCACCGGGGCCGAGGTCGAGTCTTTGGGGTCGTAACCGGCAATAATCTCGAGCAGGAGGGCGCAGTCGGTGACATCTTTACCCAGGGGGCCTATCTGATCCAGGGAACTGGCATAGGCTACCAGGCCGAAGCGGGATACCCTGCCGTAGGTGGGTTTTAAACCCACCACGCCGCAGTGGGAGGCGGGCTGGCGGATAGAGCCCCCGGTGTCGCTTCCCAGGGAGGCCAGGCAGAGGTCCGCGGCCACCGCCGCGGCCGAACCGCCGCTGGAACCGCCCGGAATGCGATCCGGCCGCCAGGGATTGAGGGTCGCTCCAAAGGCGGAATTCTCGGTGGAGGACCCCATGGCGAATTCATCCATATTGACCTTCCCCAGAATAACGGCCCCGGCCTGCCGCAATTTCTCCATCACCGTGGCGTCATAGGGCGGCAGGTAGTTCTCCAGGGACCGGGAGGCGCAGGTGGTGCGCAAACCCCGAGTGGCGATAAGGTCCTTGATGGCCAGGGGTATCCCCGTCAGAGGCGTCGCCTGGCCGTCCGCCCACCGTTTTTCGGCTTCCCGGGCTTGGGCCAGGGCGCCTTGCTGGTCCACGGTCACATAGCAGTGCAATTTTCCGTCTAGGGCTGCTATTCTCTCCAGAATCTCCCGGGTGAGTTCCACCGGCGAAATTTCTTTTTTCCGCATCAGGGGATGAAGCTCGCCAATGGTTAAATTCTGCCAGTCTGCGGTCATTTCCTAAGACTCCCAAATATATGCCTATTTTTCGAGCCTTGCCGGGCCCGGAAAACCGAAAAATAACCTGTCGGGTTAAGAATTAGATAATTTTCGGTACCACAAAAGCCTGGCGTTGCTGCACCGGGGCATTGGCCAGGGCCTCATCCACCGGCAGGCTGTCGTGCACCTGGTCTTCCCGGAAGACGTTGTGCACCTCCAGGACATGGGCCATGGGGGGCACCCCGGAGGTGTCCAGTTCGTTGAGTTTCTTGACATAGTCCAGGATATCATTTAATTGCCGGGTGAAAAGCTCCACCTCGTCCTCCCGCAGCCGCAAACGGGCTAATTGGGCCACCTGCCTTACTGTTTCCGGGGTTAACGCCATGTAATCATCCTTGGTTCATCCTGAGATGGATTCTTCATGAGCCCAGCCATAACTCATGCAAAAGCCTCTAAAAACAGCCAAGCTGGAGCCTGGGGGCGAGAGTTTTGAAGGCATATCTATATTAATATATCAGATGCCGGGCGGCAAAGAAACCCGGGGATTCATCTTGACTGCTTTCAATCCAACACTTGCCGCCGGACGGTCACTTTATGGAGGTGATAGCGCCGGGGGGAGACGCCCAGACCGAATTCCTCGCCCAGGGGGTGGCCGGTCCCGCTGTAGCCGCCGGGGTCCCCCGTAAAGGGATCAATTTTCAAAAGGATACGGGGAAAACCATACTCCACATGCACATAGGGGCACAGGCCCCAGCAGGCCCGGGCTGCGGCGGTGAGAATGGATGTTTCCCCCACCAGCACGCCCAATTGAATCTTGGGGCGATGGTCAGATATCTGTTGTTCCTGGCCGGGGATGTCTAAGTGCAGAGTGGGAGGCAGGGGATAGCCGGCCACCTGCAGCATGGCCAGAAATCCCGTAAAACCGCCGATTTTGGCCAGCCGCAGATTCCAGATGGCTGCGGCCTTCTCGGCCAGGAGATCCTGGGCATCGGCCAGGGTGCAGAGGGATTCATCCGCCATCACCGGCAAGCCTCCCTCCCGTTGCACCCGGGCCAGGGCCGCCACATCGCCCGCAGGAATGGGCTGCTCCACCGAACTTACCTCGAATTGCCTCAGTTCCTGGGCCATGGCGATGGCCTGAGTTTCCTCCCAACCGCCGTTGGCATCCACCCTAAGATCCCGGCGGGAGCCGATAATCCGGCGCAGCAGCCTGACCGCGGCCAGGTCCTGCACCCCGCCCACCTTTAATTTGAACTGGCCATACCCTACCCATTTCATAAGGCTGGCCGTCCGCCACATCTGGCGTAAGGACCCGGCCCCCAGGGGACCGGTGATGGCCACCGCTCCGGGGGGGCGCGGCTGCCCGAAAAGGGACTTCCCCGGCCGCCCGGAGACCCTGGCCCAGGCATCCCAGACGGCCAGGTCGATTCCGGCATAGGCCGAAGTTTTGCGGTGCTCCGTGGCCCAGGCGAAAACCGGCTGCAACTGTTCCAAGGGGAGTTTTTCGGGAGTCAGGTCCAGATCCTTGATGGCCGGCCAGTACTGCGCCATGAGGTCCTGCCAGGCGCTGTCAACGGTTTCGCCGGTGAGATACTCCCGGGGGATCACCTCGCCATACCCCACATGGCCGGTATCGGTGTGCAGCGCCAGGATGAGATTATCAGCTTCCCGACGGGTGGCCAGAGCGTGTTTGAAAGAGAAACGGAAGGGAATTTTAACTTCTCGAAGTTCCAGTCGGATAAATCGCACAGTCATGTACCCGCCTTAGATAGTTTTCGGTTTTCGGCTAAATATTGTGGTAATAATTTAGATAGGTTCCACATCGGTTAAGTGGATTGCACCAGAAATTGGTATTAACTTTAATTTCCCCGCCGCCGGACCGAACTACCGGCAGAAACTATGACAAACTCCTGCCCTCAGGGGCAGTGCCGAGCGGCCGGCTCCTGGGATTGCGGCTATGGTTGTTTTCGGCATATTCAGGCTAAATAATTACTGCGGTGGGTCGATTAATAAAACGTTAGCTTTCAGCTTCCAGCTTAGTTATTAAAGATACAATGAAAATACGGAGCCATCAAGTCTGGCAGCCTGCCCTGGGCCACGATGGCAATGAGTTGTTAGAGGTGTCCTCTGTGACTCTGTGGTAACTAAAAAAGCCGAGACACAGAGGGATTCCCTTGACCTGAGAGTCCTCCCCCAACAGAGTGTATGTACAAAATATTAGATATAATTGGCACAAAAATCTCACTGGGAAAATAAATTTCTTCGGGCCGAACAAACCAATAATACCGTATCCCTCCTCATGTTCTGGAGGATTCGGGTCAGGGCGTTTTTTGGCCTCTTGGCCCCGGGGCCACCGCTCTGGTCATACTGTCCTCTCTCAGGGTGCCGATGCAGACAGCGGCTAAAGGCGGGATGCGCTCCGCTTTCCCGGCCTACGGTATAGGACCCGGATTTTTCCTTTGTTTTTTCACGTTGTTTTGTTAATATTAAATGATTAAATTATTTTCCGTTGGAAAAAATCGCCCAAGGACCCGCGGCATGGAACTGGCCCTGATTTTAGCGGGCATTTTCAGCTCCTCATTTATCATCGCCCTCTCCGGTGCCTTGATGCCGGGGCCGCTGTTAACCTATACCGTGGCCGAGGCGGCCCGGCGGGGTTTTTGGGCCGGGCCCATCATTATTCTGGGGCACGGTTTTCTGGAGTTGGGCCTGCTCATCCTGCTTTTGCTGGGCATCGGCGCCATTATCAATCAACCCGTGATAATGGGGGTCATTGCCCTGACCGGGGCCGTCATTCTCTGGTGGCTGGGCTACGGTCTGCTCACTTCGGCCCGGACCCAACGGCTGGAGCTCACCGGCGGCGAGGCCCGATCCCTCCACCCGTTCTGGGCGGGGATTGTCATGAGCCTGGCCAATCCCTATTGGCTCATCTGGTGGGTTACCCTGGGCCTGGGCTACGTCCTTTTGGCCTATAACTATGGCCTCTGGGGGGTAATATTTTTTTTTATCGGACATTTTCTGGCCGATCTGGGCTGGTATAGCCTGGTGGCCCTGGCCGTGGCCCAGGGGAAGAGATTTATCTCTGATCGGACCTATCATGGCTTTATAATCGTTTGCGGTCTCTTCCTCATGGTTTTCGGCTGTTATTTCGGCTATCAGGGTGTAAAAACACTGCTGACGACCTGACCGGCCGGGGATGGCTGACCACCTCTGGGCAGTAAGCAGCAACCGGACTGGGCGGCTTGGGGCCGCCTGTCATTTTTACGTGTAAGTATTCAGCTACGGATTTCATACCATCGTAACAGATGCTGGCTGATGGCTGAAGCTTGGCCATAAACGGCTTGACTCTTTGTTTCTGCTGACAGCTGACTGCTGATGGCTGACAGCCAATAACATGCAACGGGAAATTCTATGATACAAAAAGTAATGAGTGTAGGCATGCTGGAATCGAACTGCTATGTTCTGGGTGATGAAATCAGCCGGGAGGCCGTGGTCATTGATCCGGGCGGGGACGGTCCGTATATCCTGGAGGTCATCCAGAAAGAAAAACTTAAACTCAAAACCATTATCAACACCCACGGTCACTTCGACCACGTGGGGGCCAACCAGGCTCTCAAGGAGGCCACCGGCGCGCCCATCGCCATTCATGCGGCCGACGCCGACATGCTGAGCCAACCCTCGGCCGAGGCGCTTTTTTTCACCGGGGGGCGGCTGCAGCCCTCCAGAGCGGAAATTCTTCTGGGGGAAGATGACATATTAAGCTTCGGGAATTATAAATTAAAAGTGCTGCACACCCCGGGTCACACGGTGGGGGGCATTTGCCTGGTCCTCCAGAATGAACCCCTGGTTTACGTGGGAGATACCCTCTTTGCCGGCTCCATCGGCCGGACCGATTTTCCGGGGGGGTCCTTTGAAGATCTCATCGCTTCGGTACGCACCAAGATATTTACCCTGGGGGACCATTATCTGGTGCTGCCGGGGCACGGACCGGCCACCACCGTGGGGCAGGAACGGCAGTATAACCCTTTTTTTTAGGGAGCTGCAGAGTGGTTTTCGGGGACCGGCGAAAGTCTGAGATGATATGATTTCCATCCTGCAGGGGAAAAAAATCGTCCTCGGCGTCACCGGGGGCATAGCCGCCTATAAGGCCGTGGAGCTGCTCCGTCTCCTGGTGACCGGGGGAGCCCAGGTCCAGGTGGTGATGACCCGAAGTGCCCAGGAGTTTGTCACACCCCTGACTTTTCAGGCCCTGTCCGGTAATCCGGTGCACCTGGGGCTGTTCGGTCCTGACGCCGACCCCCTGGAGCATATCTCCCTGGCCCAGGAGGTGGACGCCCTGGTGGTGGCCCCGGCCACGGCCAACTGTATCGGCAAGCTGGCCGCCGGTATCGGCGATGACCTGCTCACCACCCTCATTCTGGCCGCCACCCGGCCCATTCTGATCTGCCCGGCCATGAATGTCAGGATGTATGAAAATCCCGTGGTGCAGGAGAACCTGGAACGTCTGCGTCAGCGGGGCCTGGCGGTTATGCCCCCGGATATGGGGGAGATGGCCTGTGGCGCCTACGGTTCCGGGCGTTTGCCGGAGCCGGCCGCCATCGTGGAGACTTTGGCGGGGCTTCTTTCCCCCAAAGATTTCCAGGGGTATCATCTCCTGGTGAGCGCCGGTCCTACTCATGAGGACCTGGACCCGGTGAGATTTATTACCAACCGCTCCACCGGCAAAATGGGCTATGCCCTGGCCCGGATGGCCCGGCGGCGGGGCGCGAAAGTCTGCCTGGTGAGCGGCCCTTCATCCCTGGCCGCCCCCCTGGGCGTGGAACGTCTTATGGTCCGCACTGCCCTGGAAATGCAGCAGGTGCTGCTGGAGCGTTTTCCCCGGACAGACGCCCTGTTGATGGCCGCGGCGGTGAGCGACTACCGGCCGGCCAGCTTTGCCGCCGGCAAGATCAAACGGGGCAGCGCCGAGATGATGGTCAACCTCACCCACAACCCCGATATTCTGGAAAGCCTCGGGGCTCTCCGGACCCGGCAGGTGATGGTGGGTTTCGCGGCCGAAACTGACGACATACAAGCCCACGCCCAGCAGAAGTTGGAACGCAAAAAGCTGGATATGATAGTGGCCAACGATGTCTCGGCCCCGGACTCCGGCTTTGCGGTGGACACCAATCAGGTGACCTTGCTGCACCGCTCCGGGGTGGTGGAAGCCCTGCCGCTGCTCAGCAAGGACGAGGTCGCCGACGCCGTCCTGGACCGGGTGGCCACCCTCCTGGCGGATGTCCCCAAATAAACCCTATGATGGCAACCTTGAACCTTGAACTTTGAACTTTTAAAAACCGAGCTGGCCAGTTTAACCCGGGGACTGAAAGAATTCGTGCAGTACCAGCGACGGCTGGGGTTGCAGCAGGTGGAAGGCGCCTTGCCAGGGGCCAGACCCCAATCAAAACCGGCGCCGGAGCAGACCAGGGAAACGCCGGCAGTATTAAGTCTGGAGGAGATCCGCCAGGAGATGGGCGATTGCCGGCGGTGCAAACTCTGGCGGACCCGCAAAAACCTGGTTTTTGGAGTCGGTTCCCCCCAGGCCCGCCTCATGTTCATCGGGGAAGCCCCGGGGGAAGAAGAGGACCATCAGGGAGAGCCTTTCGTGGGTGCCGCGGGGCAACTACTCAACCGGATGCTGGGAAAGCTTACCCTTACCCGGGAGGAGATATACATTACCAATGTTATCAAGTCGCGGCCTCCCGGCAACCGGAACCCGGATGCCGAAGAAATCGCGGCCTGCCGACCCTTTCTGCTCAAACAGATTCAGGCGATCCGGCCTCACATAATCGTAACTTTAGGGGCGGTGGCCACTCACGCGCTCCTGGATACCAAGGCGCCGCTCCATCGGTTGCGCGGCAACTGGCAGCAGTGGCAGGGCATCCCCGTCATGCCGACTTACCACCCCTCCTATTTGTTGCGGGTGCCCCAGGAGCGGATCAAAACCTGGGAGGATATGCAGCAGGTCATGGCGCGATATCGGGGGCAGCCTGATTAAAACGGTTTTCGATTTTACTGTGAAAATCTCCCTCAATCCCCATTTACAAAAGGGGGACTGAAAGGAGTCCTTTTTATTTCCCCCCTTTTCTAAAGGGCGTCAGGGGGGATTTTAATCATCGGGGGGGCCCCATCGGACATAAAGCGGCGTGGGCTTCAGCAGAGGTCGGGCAGAAAGGCCCGCTCCACCGGTAACTGCCCTGAAATGTAATAAATAATAGACGATTGTCTGCCAAAGATTATCACGGGATGATTATGCTAAAAATTTCTTCGCCGCTTCTCCGGCATCCGTTGGGGGTGGCGCTGTTAGTGATTCTCAGCTTCGGGATTCTGACCGCGGCCTGGGCCACAGAGAAGCCCCGGGAGGTGTTTGTCCTCACCGCCACGGGGTCCATCAACCCGGGACTGGCTGAATTTATCCTGGAAGGCATCAAAAACGCCGAAAAAGTCCAGGCCGAGGCCCTGGTCATAGCCCTGGATACGCCGGGGGGCCTGGACACGTCCATGCGTCAGATCGTCCAGGGAATCCTCAACGCCAAGGTCCCGGTGGTGGTATATGTCCACCCCCGGGGGGGGCGGGCCGCCTCCGCCGGATTGATGATCACTCTGGCCGGGCATGTGGCCGCCATGACGCCGGGTACCAACATCGGCGCGGCGCACCCGGTGGCCCTCGGGGCCCAAAAGATGGATAAGGAGATGGCCGCCAAGGTGGTTAACGACATGGTGGCTTATGTCCGCTCCCTGGCCACGGAACGGGGCCGCAACGCCGACTGGGCCGAAAAAGCGGTACGCGAGAGCGTCTCCATATCGGCCAACGAGGCGCAAAAGTTAAAGGTCGTGGATGTTCTGGCCGACGACATCCCCGATTTGTTGAAAAAAATAGATGGCCGGACGGTGCGCCTGAATCAGACCAGCCATATCCTCAAAACTGCCCAGGCCATTGTTATTCCGGTGGAGGAGGGACTCCGCCACCGGGTGCTCCGACACCTGGCCGACCCCAACATCGCCATGATCCTGATGATGATCGGCCTGGCAGGCCTGTATTTTGAGCTGTCCCATCCCGGCGCCATCCTGCCGGGTGTTCTCGGGGGCATCTGTTTATTGCTGGCATTTTACGCCTTTCAGACGCTGCCGGTGAATTTTATCGGCATCATGCTGATCGCCTTGGCTTTTATCTTTTTTCTTTTGGAAATTTATGTTACCAGTTATGGTATGCTGTCCATTGCCGGGATCGTCTCCCTGACACTGGGCGTCCTAATGCTCTATCAGACTGAGGGAACGGGAGTAAGGGTCTCTCTAACCGTGCTGGTGACGACGGTCGCAGCTGTCTCGGCTTTTTTCGTGGCCATATCCTCTCTGGCGGTGCGGGCCCAACTCCGCAAACCCATCACCGGGACTGCGGGCCTGGTAGGCGAGCGCGGGGTGACCTTAGCCGACCTCAATCCTGATGGCAGGGTCTTGGTACACGGCGAATACTGGGACGCCGTGGCCGAGGAATTTATCCCCCAGGGCGAACAGGTGGAAGTGGTTAAGGTGAAAAATCTGCAAGTAGTGGTACGACGAATTACCAAAAATTGAAAAGGAGGGTGGTTATGGGTTTTCCAACGCCTGTTTTAGTATTAATAGTACTGCTGGTCTTCTTCCTGTTCAGCGCCATCAAAATCCTGAACGAGTACGAGCGGGGCGTTATCTTCCGGCTTGGCCGGGCCCTGCCCCATGCCAAAGGTCCCGGCGTCATTATCCTGATCCCCATCATCGATCAACTGCGCAAGGTCAACCTGCAATTAGTCACCTATGATGTTCCCATCCAGGACGTCATCACCCGGGATAATGTGAGCGTCAAGGTTAATGCGGTGGTCTATTTCCGGGTCATGGATCCCACCCGGGCCGTCATTGAGGTGCAGGATTATTTCCAGGCCACGGCTTTTCTGGCCCAGACCACCCTGCGCAGCGTCTGCGGCCAGTCGGAATTGGACGAGCTGTTATCGGCCCGGGAAAAGATTAATCTCAAAGTGGCGGAGATTCTGGACCGGCACACCGACCCCTGGGGCATCAAGGTGACCCTGGTGGAATTAAAGGGCATCGATCTGCCCCTGGAGATGCAACGCGCCATGGCCAAACAGGCTGAGGCCGAACGGGAGCGGCGGGCCAAAGTGATCGCGGCCGAAGGTGAATACCAGGCGGCCACCAAGCTCTTTGAAGCGGCCCAGATTATGTCCGAAGAGCCTATTACCTTGCAGTTGCGTTACTTACAAACCCTACGGGAAATCGCCGCGGAAAAGAACTCCACTACTATTTTCCCGATACCCATTGATTTACTCACACCCTTCATGAAGCTTGCCAGCAAGCTGAAACCCGAATAAAACAGCCCGGCAGGGCACCCTGTTACCTCAGGCACCTTGAAATAAAACCGATCAAATGGTTACTTTATTGATATTATTTGCAGGAGTGGGTTGCGCACCACCCCTGCAAAAAGATTTCGATAGTCCGATATAAGGTAGGAGTGTATGGGAAAAAAAGAAAAGAAGGAAAAAAAGGAAAAGCCCCTGGACCGTATGACCGCCAAAGAGCTCCGGGAACACGCCCTCTCCCTGGGCGAGATCGTCGGTGTCCACGGCATGAACAAAGAGGAGCTCATCGCCGCCATTAAAGAAATCAAGGGGATTGTTGATGAAGGCGCCAAAGCCGCAAAAAGCGTCAACGTCCGGGAACTCAAAGAGAAAATCAACCATTTGCGCCAGGTCAAGGTAGAGGCCGTGGCCCAACAGGAAAGCCGGGCCAGAATCAACATCCTGCGGAAGAGGATCAACCGTCTGAAGAAAAGGACCCGGAAGGCCGCTTAACTGTTATGAAAAGTTCACCATGTAGGGCGGGAAAGCGAAGCGCATCCCGCCTTCCAGCAAATTTTTCATGCTTTACGGGTGGGCCCCCCGGCCCATGAGGAACTGTCCTAACCCTTTTGCTCATAAGGAAAGCCAGTCATGGCGCAACAAGACGAGCCGGGCGACAGAGCCCGGCCCACGGGAAATTCCGCCAGTTCAGGTCCGACGGATTTGATCATCTCTGAAATAGGGGTTGAAAAGACCTTTCCCCAGGGAAGTATTATCGTCAGGCAAGGAGATACCCCGGACAATTTTTACGTGGTGCGCCGGGGCAAGGTAAAGGTCTTTCGCCTGAGCGAGGAGGGCATCCGCACCGACCTGACGGAACTGGGGGAAGGGGCCTATTTCGGGGAACTGGCCATTGTCACCGGCCAGCCCCGCACCGCTTCGGTGGAGGCCGCTGAAGAAACGGTCCTGACGGAAATCAGCCGGGAGGAATTTGACAAGCTCCTGGATGATAACCCGCCCCTGGCCCGGCAGATCATCAAGCAACTGACCCAGTGGCTGGTGGAGGGCGACAAACGTCTGGAAACGCAGGTAGTGCGCCAGGTAAAGGTCAGACAGATATCCTGGTTCGATTTTGCCCTCATCGCGACTTTGAGCATCATCTTCGCCCTGGTTTTCAACCTGTATAACGACAACCAGATTCCCCTGGTCCAGGGCTGGGGCGTCACCGATCCGATACAGACCATCTCTGCGGAAGAAGCGTTGCAGAAATACCTCAAAGACGAACTTATCGTCATTGATGCCCGCAAAGACGGTTTTTATCAACAGCGACATATCAAGGACGCGGAAAATTTTCAGGTGGTCTTTTTCGATCTGATGTCGCCCATGTTCCAGTTTAAACTGGAACATCGGGGGGCCACCAGCGAGACCCCGCTGTTTGTTTATGGCGGCACCCTCAGTCGGCGTTTCGACCATGATCTGGCCCGGGCCTTGCAAAATCTGGGTTATGAAAACGTCATGGTCCTGGGGAGGGATTACGACGCCTGGGAAAAGCTCTTCCCCCTGGTGGAAAGACCCGCCAAGCCGCCCGCGCCCATGGATCTGGGGATCATGGGCCTGGTGGAATGGGTGCCGGTCTCCATCTTTCTGTTCCTGCTCATCCCCTCGGTGCGCCGCAGTCCCTATCTGTCCGTGTTCTGTAGGCTGCTCCTGGGGGTGATATTCATTCAGTTCGCCCTGAGCAAGATCATGCGGCCGGCGGTTTTCGCCCTGAACGTGGTGGACTACCAGATGATGCCCGCCTGGGGGGTGAACCTCTGGGCCCTGGTCCTGCCCTGGGCGGAATTGGTGGCCGGCCTCTTCCTGGTCTTGGGGATTCGCACCCGGACCGCGGCCATCTTCATCGGCGGCATGAATATCATCTTCATTGTGGGTCTGGTGAACGCCATCCTCCACAATTACCCCATAAACTGCGGGTGCGTGGGCGAGACCGGCGAACCGGTGAACTGGTGGAAAGTTCTTAAAAACGTGGGGATGTTACTCATGGCCGTGCAAATCGTCCTCTATGATCGCCTCTTTGTCCTGGATCGAGGCGGATTTGTCTGGCGGGAGAAAAAAATATGAACCATTTCCGGCGCAAATTATTCCCAGCCATCGGGCTGGCCACCCTGTTTGCCCTCATCCTGGCAAGCTGCGGCGAATCTCGGCAACCCTTTGTGGGAACTTATAAATCCGACGAGATTGTCGCGGGCAAAGGCCACATCCAGCTTACCCTGAAGGACACCGGCGAAGCCGAATGGTCCTGGGTGGAAGAAGGCAGAACTGCGAAATTCAAGTGGCGGGTCCAGGATGGCCGCATCTGGCTCTATACCAAGGAAGGGGCCATCGTCATTGTCACACCTTCCCAGGACGGTCAGCACCTGTCCGCGGACATGACCGGGGATTGGCAGGAGGGCTGCCCCACGGATAAGTGCATCTCCTTCACCCGCCATAAGTGAGGTCGCTTAGGATATGCCCCCTCACCCTGATCCTCTGACGAAAACCAGGAGCGGCGACCTCCAGGTCGGCGTCTCCATACTCCTGCGATAAAAGAGAGGCTGTATTCTTGAAGTCACCTCTGCGGTGCCTGCTGCTCTGTTTCGGTGTGTGGCTCTGTTTGGTCTGGCAACCTCAGACAATTTTCGGCCAGGGCAATGATCTGATAATCTCCCGGATGGGCCTGAGCCAGACCCGAGGAACAACCTTCCTGACCATGCTCCTCAGCCGGGCCCAACAACCCCGGATCCAACCTGTGGTGGACCGCCAGTCGCCCAAGTTAATCATAGATTTTCCCAAGGCCCGGGTGTTCGACGTCCCCGCCCTGCAGATGGGCGACCAGCAACTGGTCAACCAGGTGCGCACCATGGCCATACCGGGAGAAGACGGGGTGCGCATCGTCCTGGATTTAGTCCCGGACCGCCCCTATACCTTCTGGCGCTCCGGACGGCCCGGCCCCGTGGGGGGGTATCAATTTATGATCGGGCTGAAGCCGGATACTGAACTGGACAAGGCTCCATCTCCTGGCCTGGCAGTGGATCGGCCACCCTCCACGTACACTCGGGAACCGGTTCCGGCCCTGCCGCCCCCCAGGGATTACCCAATCCGACCAGAAGCTGCGCCCAGCCCGGAAGACCGGCGCACCTATGAGACCGCCCTTCCGCCCGGATTCGAGCAGCGGCGCCCCACCTCCGGCCCCATGAGCGAAATCTATCAATTAATGCCGGCTGCCGGACCGGTTCTGGCGTTTCTGGAACAGCAGGGCTGGAGCGTGGACAAACGCGCTCCCGGTCGGGGCGGCAGTCAGGGGGCTGAAAAATTTACCTTGTCAAGCTCCCGATTCCCGGAGTTGTCCCTAAAAATAGAGCACATACCCACCAGGGCCTCCGGCGGCCCGGCCATTAACTTAATCGCCCTGGCCACCGACAGGCTTGCCGACCCCGTTGCTGAAAAATACCGGGGAAAAGTCGATTGGGATATGGCAAAGATAAAAGCCAACTACGAAGACATCGGCGATTATTTCGACGACGGCTTAAAACCCCTGCGCATAAAACTCCGGGAGATGTCCAAAGCCGTCGTGCTGAGAAATTTTGAGTTCTATGAGAAATTCCTGCAGGCCGCAGCCCCGCAAAAACCAGGGCTGGTGGAGCAGATCGACAAACACATCCGTGAGAAGGTGAACAAACGTTTCGAAGGAGCGCAATTCACCGAATCCGAAAGGCCCCTGGTGATCTTGGACCTGGTGGATTTCTACACTATTCGGGTTTATTTTATCGGCGGCTAAGGAACCTGTCAGGTTTTGGGTTGTAGCTCAAAAAAGAGAATCTTCTTCTGTTCCTGGCCGCTGTGCAGCTTTTTTTCCTGGTAGCGCACCGAGTAGCGAGGTTTGATTAAATCAAAAAATGCCTTTGGCCCGGTGCCCCGGATGCCCTGGGACAGGTAAATCCTTCCCCCCGTTTTGAGATACCTGGCCAACACGTTCATGAGAGGTTCGAAGGTTTTCTCCTCGTAGAGGATATCCGAGCCGATAATCCAGTCAAAGGCACCTGTCAGGGTGGGCTGGGTCCAATCGAGGTAGGCCGCCTCCACATTGTTAAGCTTATTATGATGAATGCTTAACCGGGCAAAGGCCAGGGCGTCGGGCATGTTATCCGTCAGGGTGACCCGGTGCCCCCGGGCCCCGGCGCAGAGACCGGCGAACCCGAGACCGGCCCCCAGCTCCAGGATGGACCGGTCAGGCTGAGGCTCCTGTTTGACCAAAAAATCCGCCAACACCAAAGCCGCATCCCAGACCATGGCCCAGAAGGGGAAATTCTCCAGGGACAGGCCCTGGGCTTCGATATTACTCACCAGATAATCTTCCAGATCGCGTATCTGGAGGATGTCCAACTTCACCTGGCCCAGGTGGATGTCCGCCCACTCCAGGTTATACCGCCGGGAAAGCTCTTCCCAGGATTGCTGCGCTTCTGCCTCGGATAACATGATAATCTCCTAACCATGAAGGCAGGCGTTTGGCCTGCCTCCGGATTAATCCCTAACTGTCCGACTCTCTTAAGATTCTGTGGCCGGACATTAATCCTCGTCCTTTTTGCCTTCCTCTTCTTTCATCAGCTTGCGGGATATCTCCATCATCTCCCGCAATTTCTGATCCACCCGCTGATTCAGGGAGCCGGCCTCGAATCCCCCTTCCGGCAAGGGTTGGCCGGCCGGCAGACCGGTGAGAATCTTAATGGCTTCGTCCACGTGTTTAACGGCCCAGACATGGAATTTCCCCGAGTCCACCGCCTCCACGATTTCCTTTTTCAGCATGAGATCCTGGACATTGGCCTGGGGTATGATCACCCCCTGCTGCCCGTCCAGCCCCCGGGCCTGGCAGACCTTATAAAACCCTTCTATCTTCCAGTTCACTCCGCCGATGGGTTGAAACTCTCCCCTCTGGCTGACGGAACCGGTCATGGCGATGCCCTGGGCTATGGGCGCCTCGGCCAGGCACGAGAACAGGGCGATCAGTTCCGCCGCGGAAGCGCTGTCCCCCTCCACCATGCCGTAACTCTGTTCAAAGGTAAGGTGGGCCGACAGGGTCAGGGGTTTATCCCTGGCGAAGCGGCTGCGGAGAAAACTGGACAGGATGATTACTCCCTTGGTATGGATGTTGCCGGATAATTTCGACTCCCGTTCAATGGCCACCACCCCTTCTTTGCCCAGGGAAACGGTGGCGGTGATGCGGCTGGGCCGGGCAAAGGCGTAATCACCCAGCATGTACACGGAAAGGCCGTTGAGTTGTCCCACCACCGCGCCGCTGGTTTCGATGAACAACATCCCTTCCTGGATGTAATCCTGCATTTTTTCTTCGAAGAGGTCGGAACGGAAAATTTTTTCGTTTATGGCCTTTTCCATGTCCTCGCCGTGAATCACGGCATGCCCGTTCCTGCCGGCCCAGAAATTGGCCTCTTTGATGATGTCGGCCAAATCGCCCACCCGGAGGCTCAATTTATTCTTATGTCCCACCAGTTCCCCGGCGTACTCGATTAATCTGGCCACCGCGGTATTATGGAGGGGGGGAAGACGTTCTTTGTCGCAGTAGCTCCGGATAAAAGACAGCATCTGGGCCAGATGGTCCGGGGTCCGCTTCATCTCCCAGTCAAAATCGGCCTTTATCTTGAAGTGTTTATAAAAATCTTCATCATAACTGTAGAGCAGTTGATAGATCCAGGGACTGCCGATGAGGACCACCTTGAGATTAAGGGGAATGGGCTCCGGGCGCAGGGATTTGGTGGTAATCAGGCCCAGTTGTTCTCCCAGGTCCTCGATCTTGATCTCCCGCTCTTTGAGGGTCCGCTTCAGGGCTTCGTAGGAATAAAACCATTTTAAGAGGTCCAGGGCATTGATGATTAGATAGCCGCCGTTGGCCCGGTGCAGGGCGCCGGAATGGATCAGGGTGAAGTCCGTGAGCAGGGTCCCGAATTGGGCTTTGCGTTCGATGCTGCCGAAAAGGTTGGGATAAGTAGGGTTGCGTTCCAGAACCACCGGGGCGCCTTTGGTCTCGGAATTATCCACGAAGACGTTTACTTGGTACTGCACAAAGCTCGGCTCCGGGGTCGGGAAGGGAAATGGCGTGGGGGCGCCCGGACGCCGTTTCAACTCATCGATATTTTTTAAGATATCCTCTTGCACCTGTTTGAGGTAATGGGTGACTTGGTCCTTGCCCTGATACTTTTCGATGAGTTCCTCGATGAGATGCCCCACCACGAAGAGGGCCACATCCTGGTCCAGTTTCTTTTCCGAATGCTGGAACTCCTTCTCCATCTTGCGGATTTTTCTCAGAGCCTCATTCATTTCGGTATGGAGGGCATTGGATTTCTGCCGCAACTCCTCTCGTTCCTCATCTGATAAAGATTTGAGTTCTTCTTCGGTGAGGGGCTTCCCCTCTTTGCCGGGAAAAATCATCATGCCGGCCTGGGAGATATTCAGGATAAATCCTTCCAGGGTGGCCCGCTCATCCAGTTCTTTCAGGATATTGTTGCGGGATTGGGTAAACTGGTGCACCAGGGCTTCCCGCCGGTTGCTGTAATCCTCGCTCTCGAAAATCTCCGGAATCTGCACCTTGAGGGTGTTGATTAATTCCTCCAGATCATTGCGCAGGACCTTGCCCAGACCCGTGGGCAGTCGCAGAGCCCGGGGTTTCTCGGGCTCCTGGAAATTATAGACATAGACGTAATCCGGGGGGGTCTCTTCCGTGGCCGCCATTTTTTCCACGTAGTCCTTGATCATTGCCGTCCTGCCGGAGCGAGCCGGACCGGAGACAAAAATATTGAAATCGTGGTCTTTCATCCCCAAGCCGAGTTCCAGGGCGTGCCTGGCCCGGTATTGGGCCAGAACGTGTTCCGGCAGGGACTCCAGTTCGGCGGTGGTTTCAAATCCCAGCTTGTCAGGATAACAGACCTGGCGCAATTCTTCAGCTTTGAGCTCCCATTGATTTCGTGGCATGGCACCTCCTCAGGATCACAACAGACGTATTGGCCAAGGCAATTCTGCGCTTGCTCCAGGGCAAAGGTTTGGAAGACAACGGCCGCGATTTTCTTTAACACCGGGCCGGTTATGAGAATGGCCGCAATTCCAGACGGGAATTGTCTTAAGTTTTTTTAGCAGATGGCAGGTGAAAGCCCCGGCATGGCTCCACCTGTGGCCGGCATCGGGGCTCTGGACCGAACTGGTGGTCCAGAGGCGTTCACCGACTTAACCTTGAAAAAATAAACACCGGAAAGAGGCTGTGCATGAGATTTCGCCGTTGGCCATCCCGGTGGTGGCTTTCCTGTGCCAGGGACATCAAAACCCTTCCGTTTGAATCTCCAGGACCTGATAGGCCCGATGCCCGCCCGGAGGGTTGAAGCCGATGCGCTCCCCCACTCTGCTCCCTAAGAGAGCCTTGCCCATGGGAGATTCCACGGACAAGTAACCCTGGCGGACATCCGCCTCAGCGCTGCTCACTAAGTGAAAAATGGAAATTTCACCCGTGGCTAAATTACAGACCTTGACCCGGCAGTTGAACCTGACCTGGGAAGGGGTGAGATTGGTTCCCACCAAGACTTCCGACTGGGAGATGAGCTCCTGCAGGCTATGAATTTTCTGATCAACCTGGGCCTGGCGGGAACGCGCCTCCCAATAGGATTCATTCTTTTCTAAGCGCCCTTCCGCCGCGGCCTCCATGACTTCCTCCAGGATGAGGGGACGCACATATCGACGCAGACGCTTCAATTCCTGCAGCAGCCTCCAATAGCCTTCCTGGGTCAATAATGCCTTGTTCATGGGAAGCCTATATCCCCTCGACTTTGTTTGGAAAAATATTTTAGGGGCTCGGCTTAATTCTTAAACCGACCGTTAACCTCTTATATTTATTATTTTTCCAAAAACCTCAGAACCCTCTTGCTTCGTACCATCGGATATAGTTCATTAATCTATATCGAAAAACCTGCTAGGGGTCAAGAGGACTTAAAAACCATGGAACCGAAAAGATCCGGACAGAGGCGCGCCTAGTCCCAGGTCCACAGAAACTCGTTTTATGGTGTCTGTGGCCTTGTGGTCCAGACCTCGGTCCGGCGGGCCGCCCCTCTAAATCATCTATCGGCGCTGACTGGTAAAATCTCCCTTGATTATTGTCCGGCCCACGGGTATATAAAGTCAAGAACCATGAGGGAGGATGATTATGGCTCTGGATGAAATCAAAATTACCCGAGCGATCATTGAACGCTTTACGGAGAAATTCCTGGACTGCCTGGACCTGGACGTGGCCATCGTGGGGGGCGGCGTCTCCGGGCTGGTGGCCGCCTGGCGTCTGGCCCAAAAAGGCCGTAAGGTGGCTATTTTCGAGCGTAAGCTATCCATCGGCGGCGGCATGTGGGGCGGCGGCATGATGTTTAACGAGATCGTGGTGCAAAACGAGGCCAAACCCATCCTGGATGAATTGGGCATAGCTTCCCGGCCCTATGAGGACGAATACCACACCGCTGATGCCATCGAAGCCACCACCACCCTGGCCTCCCAGACCGTCAAAGCCGGGGCCAGGATATTCAATCTGATCCAGGTTGAGGACGTCATGCTCCGGGAAGATCGGGTCACCGGCCTGGTCATCCTCTGGACCGCGGTGGACATGGCCGGATTGCACGTGGATCCCATGACCATCCGGGCCAGGCATGTTATAGACTGCACCGGCCATGATGTGGAAGCGGTCAAGGTCTTTTTGCGCAAAAACCAGCCCGTGGCCCTGCGCACGCCCAACGGCGGCATTATGGGAGAGCGCTCCATGTGGGCCGAGGTGGGGGAAAAAATGACGGTGGAACACACCTCGGAAGTCTACCCGGGCCTCTGGGTGGCCGGCATGACCGCCACCGCTACCCTGGGCACCTTTCGCATGGGCCCGGTCTTCGGGGGCATGATGCTCTCTGGAGACAAGGTGGCCCGTCTCATCGATGCCGAACTGAAAAGCGGCTAAACGGTAAAACGAATCCGGCCGCGATAAAACCGGGTGGGAGGCATCAGGCTTGCCCGCTAAAGGGACATGCTTGTTCTCCTAACCAAAAATTGTAACATTCCAACATTCTGAGGATTCAGGGTGGAACAGTCCGAAGGCGGGATGCGCTTCGCTTTCCCGCCCTACATTTTTCACCTTGACCTTTGAACTTCGGCTCGGTCAAGAATGCCGCCCAAAAGAGAACCTTTAACTTCGATACATGGTAAGACAGTATGGAATATGAGGTAGTTATCGGTCTGGAAGTCCACGCCCAACTGCTGACCCACAGTAAAATCTTCTGCGGCTGCTCCACCCGGTTCGGATCCCCGGCCAACACCCAAACCTGTCCCGTCTGCCTGGGTATGCCCGGCGTCCTGCCCGTGCTCAATAAAAAAGTGGTGGAGTTCGGCCTGAAAATGGCCCTGGCCACCCACTGCCAGATCGCCCCCCACAGCCGCTTTGCCCGGAAAAATTATTTTTACCCCGATCTTCCCAAGGGATACCAGATTTCCCAGTACGAGCTGCCCCTGGCCGAACACGGCTGGGTAGAGATAGAAGTGAACGGCGCCGCCAAACGCGTCGGCCTGACCCGGATCCACATGGAGGAGGACGCCGGAAAACTTATTCATGACGAACACCTGCCGGTGAGCTATGTGGACTTCAACCGCACCGGGGTGCCCCTTCTGGAAATCGTCAGCGAACCGGACCTGCGCACCCCGGAGGAAGCCGCGGCCTATCTCAAGGTTATCCGCAATATCCTCCTGTACCTGGAAATCTGCGACGGCAACATGGAAGAGGGCTCCCTGCGTTGCGACGCCAATATCTCCCTAAGGCCGGTGGGTACCACGGCCTTCGGTACCAAGACCGAATTAAAGAACATGAACTCCTTCCGCCATGTCCAGCGGGCTCTCGAATACGAGATCCGGCGGCAGCGCAGCGTCCTGGAGTCCGGTGACGACGTCAGCCAGGAGACCCGCCTCTGGGACGCCAACCAGGGCAAGACCTACTCCATGCGGGGCAAGGAGGAGGCCCACGACTACCGCTATTTCCCCGACCCCGACCTGGTGCCCCTGGTTATCGCCTCGGAATGGATTGAAGCCCTTCGAGCCAGCCTGCCAGAATTGCCTGACGCCAAAAAAACCCGGTTCGTGCACCAGTACGACCTGCCGGAGTATGACGCCGGGGTGCTGACCGGGGAAAAGGCCCTGGCCGATTATTTTGAAGCATGTGTCCGGGACTTTCCCCAGCCCAAGAAAGTCAGCAACTGGATCATGTCCGAGCTCATGCGGGAGTTAAAAAAAGAAGAGCTGGGCATGGAAGCCTGTTTAGTCACCCCCCAAGCCCTGGCCCGCCTCCTGGCTCTGGTGGAGGAAGGCGCCATCAGCGGCAAGATCGCCAAAAACGTCTTTCTGGACATGATCTCCACCGGCAAGGACCCGGCGGACATTGTCCGGGAAAAAGGCTTAAGCCAGATCAGCGATGCCGGCTCCCTGGAATCCCTGGCCCGGGAGATTCTCGCCGCCAACCCCAAAGAAGTGTCGGATTACCGGGCCGGCAAAACCAAGGTCATGGGTTTCTTCGTGGGGGAAATCATGAAGCAGACCAAGGGCCAGGCCAACCCCAAGCTGGTGAATCAGTTGCTCACCGGGTTACTGAAGGAATAATCGTTGGAACCATCATGGCCAAATTCGGTCTCCCCGGAAATGGATTTTTTCGGGCGGGCACGGGGGCCCGCCCCTACGGCCCATGGATTTCTAAGGTAACCCTGAACTTTAATGCACGGAAAGCGAGACTGACGACATGGATATTCTCCACGCCATCTTCCTGGGAATTATTCAGGGGTTGACGGAATTTTTGCCCATTTCCAGTTCCGGCCATCTGGCCCTCTTGCAACACTATTTAGACGTTCAGGAAGCCGGATTGGCCTTCGATGTGCTGCTGCACGTGGGCACTTTGGTGGCCCTGATTATTTACTTCCGGGAGGATTGGCTGGGGATGTTCCGGGGGGTGCTGCAACCGACACGGCATAACCGCTTTGAACGACGGCTCTTCTGGTATCTCGTGGCGGCCACGATTCCGGGTGCGGCCGCGGGGTTTTTCCTGGAAAAGCAGGCGGAAACCATCTTTCGGGCCCCCACCCGCATTGCCATTCTTCTGGCGGTCATGGGGATCCTCCTCTATCTGGCGGACCGCATGGCCCGGCACCAGCGGCAGTTACCGGGCATTACCCTGAAAGACGCCCTGTTGATCGGCTGCGCCCAGGCCTTGGCCATCATGCCCGGCGTCTCCCGGAGCGGCAGCACCATGACCATGGGCCTTTTTTTGGGATTCACTCGGGAAACCGCGGCCCGGTTTTCCTTTCTGCTGTCCACCCCCATTATTTTCGGAGCCGGTTTTTATCACGCCCTCAAACTATTCACCGGAGCCACCGACAACTTCCTGGCCCTGCCCCACTTTCTGGGATTCCTGGCCGCCATTGTCTCCAGTTATCTCACCATCAAATTCCTGCTCCGCTTCCTGCAGCGCCACACCTTTTTCATCTTCGTGGCCTACCGCCTGCTCCTGGCCGCCGTGATCCTGGGACTGGAATACTTCCAGGTTGGGCCGAAGTGATACGGTTTCCAGTTTTGCTTAGAAACTATCTGCCACTCTGTTAGCCCGCCATGATTACTTTGTTAACCGCAAAGGCGCAGAGGGCGCCGAGGTTGGCTGAACCATAGGCCATCCATTGCCGGGCGCCATTCTCTCTTTGCGTCCTCTGCGTCTCTGCGGTGAGATTTTTAACACTCTTTAATACGAAAAACTGGTTTGCAATTTTTTGTTAATTATCATGGCACCCATCAGGGAATGTGTTTGTTAAGCTGACCTTTCTCATTATCCCGCCAGCCGCTGGCCGCACGTGGACCGCCGACCGCCTTTTTTAATTCTTGACATGTCCGCAGATTGTAATAAATTTTTACTGTTATGCGATAAGTTATCTTCGGCTGACTCCCTCGGCACGCAGCCGCGTCCCAGGAGCGTTTTTTAAGGCATTCAGTTTATCTAAAGGAGAAGCCGTGTTAGTTCAAAGAACCCTCACCAAGAACCCCCGGGCCGAGGCCTGGATGGAGCTGCTGGAATTGATCAGTGGTCTGTTCCTGGCCCTGTTCATTCAGGTGCACATCCTGGCGGTGTCCAACATCCTGTTCGGGGCCGCAGCCTTTGACCACAAGTCGGCCCAGATGGATGAGATTTACCTCTCCCACATCGCCATCTTCCTGGTCTGCGTGGCCATTCTGGGCCATGGCCTGTTGGCCATGCGCAAGGCGCCCTGGCGATTCCAGGAGGCCCAGATCGTCTGGCGGCACAGCAAACTGCTGAAACACGATGAGACCTGGTACTGGCTGGTGCAGATCGTCACCGGCCTGGCCGTCCTGGTCCTGGCCATCATCCACATCTCCGGGGTCCTCGCCGATTGGCCCATTGAAGCCGTGAAGAGCGCCGCCCGGGTACAATCCGGCGGGTTTATCTTCTACCTCATTCTCATCGGCATCGCCGAGATCCACGCCTTTCTCGGCGTGTATCGGATTTTCATCAAGTGGGGCTGGTGGCCGCGCAAACCCATCTTCAAGTATCTGGTCTACACCGCCATCGGCTTTTCCACCTTGGGAGTCTTTACCTTGTTCGTCTTTTTACTCTTTATCTCTGGGGGAGGGGCCTCATGAAGTGGCATGAAACGCATATCACCGAGGTCCTGGTCATCGGCGCCGGTCTGGCCGGCGAACGGGTGGCGGTGGAAGCCGCCTCCCACGGTCACGAATGCACTATTCTGAGCCTGGTGCCGCCCCGGCGGTCCCACAGCACCGCGGCGCAAGGGGGCATGCAGGCCTCCCTGGGTAACGTCGCCATGGGCTACGGGGACAATACCAATGTCCATTTCGAAGACACCGTGAAAGGCTCGGATTGGGGCTGCGAACAGGATGTGGCCCGGCTCTTCGTCAACCTGGCCCCCATTGCCGTGCGGCAACTGTCCTACTGGGGGGTTCCCTGGACCCGGGTGGTGCCGGGGAAAAAGGTCCTCCCCGACGGCCGGGAGATCGAAGACCTCCCGGAAAAAGAAGGCCTCATCGCTCAGCGGGCCTTTGGCGGCACCGCCAAGTGGCGCACCTGCTACGCCGCCGACGGCACCGGCCACGTGTTGCAGTATTCCATGGATTCCATGGTCATCAGGCTGGGGGTCACCGTCCACGACCGCATGGAGGCCGTGGCCCTCATTCATGACGGCGAAAAATGCTACGGCGCGGTGGCCCGCTGTCTGCGCACCGGCACCTTCCGGGCTTATCTGGCCAAAGCCACGGTCATCGCCACCGGCGGCTACGGCCGGATGTATGGGGCTTCCACCAACGCCGTGATCAACGAAGGCACCGGCATGGCCATTGCCCTGGACACCGGGGTGGTGCCCCTGGGCAACATGGAGGCGGTGCAATTTCATCCCACCGGCATCGTGCCCACCAATATCCTGGTGACGGAAGGCTGCCGGGGGGACGGCGGCTATTTACTGGACAAGAACCTGCATCGCTTCATGCCCGACTATGAGCCGGTGAAAAAAGAGCTGGCCAGCCGGGACGTGGTCAGCCGCCGCATGATGTACCACATCCGCCAGGGCTTCGGGGTGGAAAGCCCCTACGGCCCGCACCTGTGGTTGGACATCCGCCACCTGGGCCGGGAACACCTGTGCACCAACCTGAGGGAAGTTTCCACCATCTGTTCCAACTTTCTGGGCGTTGACTGCGCCGAGGACCTCATCCCGGTGGTTCCCACGCAGCACTACTCCATGGGCGGGGTCCGCACCAACATCGACGGCGACGCCCAGGGCCTTAAAGGGCTTTTCGCCGCGGGAGAATCCGCCTGCTGGGACCTGCACGGTTTCAACCGGCTGGGGGGGAACTCCCTGGCCGAGACCCTGGTCATGGGCATGGTGGTGGGCGACCGGGTGGCTACTTACGTCAAAACTGCCATGGTGGACTTCCCGCCGCCCCTGGTGAGCGACTTCGTCAAACAGCAGGAACAGCGCCTCAACGACCTGCGGGCCGCCAAGGGGAAAGAAAGCGTCTTCGAACTGCGCAAACAGATGGAAGAAACCCTGCTGCACAACGTGGGCATCTTCCGGACCGAGGCAGAATTGAAGGAGGCCGTGGAAAAACTCTCCGAGCTTTACGCCCGGTCCAAACAGATCAAGCTGCGCTCCAACGGCCTGGGGCCCAACCCGGAAGTTGCCGCGGCCCTGCGCCTGCCCGGCATGCTGCGGCTGGCCCTGTGCATCGCCGTGGGCGCCTTGAACCGGACGGAGAGCCGG
>VGSX01000013.1 GCA_016874895.1 Deltaproteobacteria bacterium | reverse complement strand
TTTACTCCCTGGCGTTGAACCCCAGCCCAGGGCCCGATGGTGGGAGACCAGCGGGTGAGCCGGATTTTATTGAACTGCTTGCTTCAACCCAGAAACTTCACCAGTTGGTGAAAGGAGGTAAATGACATGCCCCCTGAAACGACCCGCATCCAGGAACTCCTGGAAGACATCAACAAGTCCCTCTCCTACATCGGGGAGGACGGCAAGGTGATCCATATCTCGGAGGTTTTCAAGGCCCTGCCGGAGCTGGCGGCCAAGTATGCGGACCTTCAGGCCCGCTTCGAGGAGCTGGAGAAGCGGAGCCGGGAGCGCAAGTGGGCCAACGTCCCCGGCCTGGAAGACGAAAAAGAGAAGTTTTCGCTGTTTAAGGCCATTTACGCCATCGGCACCGGCGACTGGTCCCAGGCTCAGTTCGAGGCCGAAGTCTTTAAGCAGACCCGGGACATGGCCACCACCCCGGACAGTTCGGGCGGGTACCTGGTGCCGGCCCAGGCCATTCCGGAGCTCATCGAAATGCTCCGGGCCGAGGCGGTGATCTTCCAGATGGGCGCGACCCTGCTGGACAACCTGGCCGGCAGCCCGGTGGAAATCCCCAAACAGACCGGCGGGGCCACCGCTTACTGGGTGGGAGAAAACGAGCCCCTGACCGGCAGCGACGCCACCCTGGGGCAGCTGCAGCTCACCCCCAAGTCGGTGGGATGCCTGGTGAAGCTCTCCAACCGGCTGCTCCGCATGTCCAACCCTTCGGCGGAGCAGATGGTCCGGGCGGACATCGCCCGAGTGGTGTCCCTGGCCATTGATCTCGCGGCCCTCAGGGGCAGCGGCGCCGGCAGCCAGCCCACCGGCATCGCCAATACCCCGGGGATCAACACCAAGGCCTTCGGGACCGCGTCCCCCAACTTTGACTACTTCTTCGACATGGAGTACGAGCTGGCGGTGGACAATGCGCTCCGGGGCAAACTGGGGTTCGTGTTCCACCCCTGCGTCAAGCGGACCCTGTCCAAGCTCAAGGTGGCCCAGTTTAACGGGGACACGGCGGGCGAATACATCGTCCGGCCCATGGACGCGGCCCAACTCCAGGCCTTCATCGGCTACCCCTTCGCCATGACCACGCAGATTCCGGTGAACCTGGGGGTTGGGTCCAATGAGACGGAGATTTATCTGGGCAACTGGCAGGAGCTGATCGTGGGGCAGTGGGCCGGCATCTCGATCCTCCCCTCCAAGGAGGCGGGCGACGCCTTCGCCAAGAACCAGACCTGGATTCGGATCATCACCGACGTGGACGTGGGGCTGCGGCACACCGAGAGCTTCTGCCTGGGCACCGGGGTGAAGAACAGCTAACCGGGCGGGGAGGGGAATATCCCCTCCCCATTTTATAAGCGGGGACCTGGGTAGGGACATCAGGGCCCACCTGATTGTCGGTGGTTCAACTCCGCCTACCCGCTCCATCAGCCTAAGCGAGGTGGATAATGGCGAAATACAGAGTCAAGCCGGGGTACTGCCTGCACCTGCCCCACCAAAATTTCGTCCAGGCCGGGGAAGAGGCGGACCTGAACGGCGAGTTGGAAAAGGAAATCCTGGAAAGCCAGGGCTGGAAGATCGAGCCGGTCAACGGGGAGCAGCCGAACAAGGCCAATGGCCCTGATCCTGCGCCTTCCCCGGAGGCCAGGGAAGTCCCGGAGCCTCCCAAGGACCGGGCCGTGAAAAAGGACGAAGCCCAGGCCAAGTGAGTGTGTCATGAACCTGACCAGCCTGGCCCAGGTCAAGGCTTTGCTGGAAACCCAGGAGACCCAGTGGGACGGCCTGGTGGAGGAGCTGATCGCAGCCGTATCCGCCCGGGCCGCGGCTTACTGCAACCGGGACTTCGAGCGGAAAGAGCGGGTGGAGTACCACGACGGCGGGGGCCGGTATCTTTATCTCAAGGGTCTGCCGGTGATGGAGATTGCTTCCATTCACGGCTCCGACGCCTGGGAGTGGGACGACGGGACCCTTATCCCCGCCGACCACTACCAGGTGTTCGGGGCCGGCATGGTGGCCTACCGCTTCGGGTTCTGGCCCTACGGTTCCAGGGCCTTGAAGGTGGTTTATACCGGCGGCTACGCGCCGGAGGCGGTGCCGGAGGACCTGGAAATGGCGGTGCGCACCCAGGTGGCCTACGACTTCCGGCGGCGCAAGGACATCGGCCTGGAGTCGGTGAGCTTCCCGGACGGCTCCATCCAGAAGATGGCCTCCGGAGAGTTTTTGCAATCGGTCAAGCAGGTGCTGGACCGCTACCGGATACGACCTTTGTAACAGCGAGCAGTGAGCGGTGAGCAGTAAGCAGTCAGGCTGTGCAGGCTCACGGCTTGGAGCAACAGGTTATGGCCAAAGACCCGGTGAAAGCCCTGGACCAGCTCATCCAGGGGCTGGTCCCCAAGGTGACCAAAGTGGTTGAGAAACACTCCCTGCTCCTGTGGGAGCACACAGTGAGCCGTCACCTGGCCGGGGGGACCGCCGCCGACCGTCTGGCCCGGAGAAGCGGGACCCTGGCCCGTTCCACCCGGCCTCTGAAGGTGCGGGTGGAGGGAAGCAAGGTGGTGGGGGGACTGGCCTTCGGGGCGGAGTATGCCAAGGTGCATATCGGGCCAAGCGGCAGCACCTTCACCATCCGGCCCAGGAACAAGCAGTTCCTGGCCATACCGCTCCCCGCAGCCAGGACCGCGGCCGGGGTGCCTCGGGGCGGACCACTGGACCAAATCTGGGGTCCCACCTTCATCTCCAAGGGCGTAATCTACGGGTTCTCGGGGGGCACCAGGGGGAGCCAAAATGACAAGCCCATCCCCTTGTTCGTTCTAAAGAGGTCGGTGGTGGTGCCCCGGCGGGTGGACCCCGAGGTCCACCTGCTGGACTGGGTCAAACCGCAGTTCCTGGCTGATCTGGCCAAGGTCGCCAAGGTGGAGGGCTGATGGCGGACAGCGTCAAGGTCCGGCTGATGCGCAAGCTGGCCGAGGTCCTGGCGGCGGTGCCGGGCATCGTCACGGTGGCCCGCCACCAGGGAAAGCCCATCGACCTGGACACCGTGAGAAAACCGGCCCTGTACCTGTACGATGAACGGGAGACCAGGGGGAAAAGGAACCGCCTGGCCACGGGGGAGATCGACCTGCACCTGGTGGTGTGGATCGACCTCACCCCCGCCGGGGAGTCCTCGTTTCCGGACGTCGCCGATAATTTGGCGGCGGCCATCCACAACGCCCTCATCGGCACCGCCGAACTCCGTGGATTGATAGAAAACATCGAGGAGGTTTCGGTGGACAAGCAATACCCCAACGACCTCTACGGGGCGCTGGTGATGAGATTCAAACTGACCTACTGCCACGCCTGGGGCGACGCCTTCAGCGTGGCTTACTGACAAGGAGGGGAAAACCATGCCTGTGCCTCCCAGCATTGACAACTACACCGTGCCCGGCGGCGTCAAGCTGTTCTTTGACAACGGCACCGGGGAGCGGGATCTGGGAAACATCACGGACCTGGACATCGAACCCGGCAGCGAGGAACTGGAGCATTTCAGCAACCGCTCGGGCAAGAGGATGAAGGACAAGGTCATCGTCCTGGAGGAGAAGCTCACCGTCAAGTTCAAGTTCGACGAGCCGGTGATCGAGAGCCTGCGCTACTACTTCAAGGGCGGCAGCATCGAGAACCTGAACGCCGGCACCGGCACTGTCACCGACACACCCGTCACCCTCACCGGCACGGCCCTGGTGTCCCTGGGCCACTACGGGATTTCCAACGTGGTGGTGAAGGATTCCCAGGGGAATACGATGACCCAGAACGTCGATTACATCGTGGACCCCGGGCAGGCCGGGGTGGACGGACGCCAGGTGGCCCGCATCGGGCGTCTGGCGGGCGGGGGCATCGAAGACGGCGAGACCTGCACCGTCTCTTTCACTTATACCACCTGGCAGCAGCAACGCTTCCCCATTGCCGGGGCTTCCTTCGTGCAGGGTTCGGCCCGGCTGGAGGTGCACCCCGACGCCGGCCGGGGCCTGCGCTTTGACGTGGTCATCCCCAGGTGCCTGCTCAAGCCCAACGGCTCCATCGGGCTGGACGACAAGAAATGGCTGGAGGTCCCCATGACCCTGGAGGCCCTGGACGACAGCGCCAACACCCCGGACGCTCCCTTCGGCTACTACGTTAGTTACGAAAACGCCGCTTAAAGAGGTGATCGATGGACGAACAAGTCACGGATTCCCAGGTGCTGACCAGCCTGCTGGCTGAAGAGGACCTGGAGGGCTACACCGTCAAGCCCTGGACCGTCAAGCAGCTGATCCAGGTGACGCCCGTTCTCAAGGACCTGGCGGAAAAGCTGGGAGAAATGGGCATCACCCTGGACAACTGGGATGCGGTGGCTTCCCAGGGGTTGCAGGGGCTGGCGGGGTTGATCGAGATGATCCTCCCCCACCTCCCCCAGTTCCTGGCGGCCTCGCTGCGCCTGCCCCTGACGGAGGCCGAAGAACTGGACCTGGGGCTGGCGTTGAAGCTGGCGGTCAGGGTGCTGGCCCTTAACGTGGACCACTTAAAAAACTCCTTCAGCCTGATCAGGGGGCAGGTCACACCCCTGATCAGGCCGGAAGCCACGAGTTAGCGGTCACCATCGCCCTGGCAGAACTGGCGGGCCGGGGGCATAAACTCACCGACTTGGTGGACGGTTACCCGGCCACGGTGGTCAAGGGACTCCTGAGGGCTTCCCGGACGCTCAGGCGGCAGCAGTTGGCGGAGCACGCCATGGCTCTGACCGTAGCGGTGGCCGGGGCCCTGGACCTGACCCTGAACCGGGGCAAAGGAAAGGTCCTGGAAGGTTGGATGGGGGAGATGCTGAAAGAGGAAACGGAAACCCCGAAGAAAAAGCCCAGGATGTCAGAGCGGGCCTTTTCCTTTTTCACCTCCATGCCCAGGAAGCAGGCATAACGAAAAATGGCGACTGATCTAGGCGAACTGCTGGTCAAGCTCCAGGCCGACGTCGAGAACCTGAAGCAGGGTTTGGCGTCAGGCAAGGCGGAGCTCCAGAACTTTAAGACCATGGCGGAAGGCTTCGGAGCCCAGGTGAAGAAGGCCCTCACCATCACCGCGGGGGCCTTGGGGATCGCCGCCCTGATCTCCGAGTTCAAGAGCCTGTGGCAAGGGGTGACGGAGGTGGGGGCCAAACTGGAAACCGCCAGGCTCGCGGCCTATGCGGTGGGGGAGAACTTCGGCTACACTGCCGGAACCATCGACCTGCTGGTCAACGAGCTCAAGAAACTCAAGATCACCACCACGGACGCCTACCAGGCCGTCAGCCAGTTCATCAGCCACGGCCTCGACCCCCGGCAACTGGCTCCCATCGCCCAGGCCGCCCGGGACCTGGCGGTGGCCGCGGGCAAGTCCCCCCAGGAGATGTTCAAGCTCCTGATCGACTCCATCGTCACCGGCATGCCCCGGGCCCTGCGGGAGGCGAAGATCCCTATCCGGGAATTCCAGGACTCGGTGCTGGCGGAAGGCAAAAACCTGGATGAAAACCTGAAGCTCTCCGCCCAGGAGCGGTCCCAGGTGATGATCGACCTGATCCTCAAGTACGCCGAAACGGTCAAGGGGGTGTCGGAGTCCACCGCGGGGGCCCATTCCCGGCAGCTGGGGCAAATCAAATACCTGGCCGGGCAGGTCAAGGAGGTCCTGTGGGACTTCATGCAACCGCTCCTAACTGCGGTCACCGGCGAGAAGATCAGGGTCTGGAGCGACCTTTTGACCTATTTGACCGCGAACCGGGGCGAGCTCCAGAAATGGGGCCAGACCATCGGCGACTTCATCCGCATGGTCTGGGAGGTGATCGCGGCTGTAGTCTCCTGGGTGGTGGCCAACGGCAACCTGGTGAAGACCTTTATCGAGCTGGCAGTGGTTTATAAGCTGGCGGGCTACATCACCGCCATCGGCGCGGCCATCCCCGGGGTGGTGTCGGGCCTCTACGCCCTGGCCACCGGCGCCACGGTGGTGAAGGCGGCCTTCGGCGGCTGGCTGGGGGTGCTGATCCAGGTGTTGGTGGCCCTGGGCACCCTGGGGGCTTACAAGATCGCCAAGATAGCGCAGGAAAAACCCGGGGTGGCCCGCTCCATGGCCATGGGGGAGGCCGAATGGGTGCAGTCCGATAAGGACCGGGCCGCGCAATGGGAGGCGGACCGGCAGGCCGAAGCCCGGGAGCGGGCCCGGCGGGGCGTCTATAAAACCACCGAAGAGAAGCTGAAAGACCTCACCCCGGAACAGCAGCGGCAATACCAGGAACTCCAGAACCAGATAGCCGCGGCCCGGGCCACCGGCGACCTGGACAAGCAGGTCCAGGAGGCCATGGCCAAATGGAAGGAATTGTTCGGCGAGAAGCCCGGAGCCGGCAAGGGCGGCGGCGGCAAAGAGTCCACGGAAAACCTGCTGGCCGAGGAACTCCGATATCTGGAAGCCAAACGTAACGCTGAAATCCAGGAATACCAGGCCTCCCTGGAGCGCCTCAAGGCCAACAACGAGGCGATGAAGGCCGAACTTGAGAAACAGTTGGAAGAGGGGTTGATTGACGGCCAGGAGTATTACAGCAAGCTCCGGGCCATGGAAGAAGCGGAATTCCAGGCTTCCCTGACCTTAGTGCGCAAGAAACAGGAGGCCCAGGCCGCGGCCCGCCGGGATGCCCTCAGGGACCTGGAGCGCCAGGACCTCAGTCCCGAGGCCGCGGAATACCGGCGTAAGGCCATCGAAGAGGCTTACCGCAAGGAGATGGCCGCGCTTACTGCCGAAGAAATCAAGATCATCAAAGAGCACGAGGCCAAGGTCACCAAGGAACTGGAACAGCAGCTCAAGCTCCGCAAGGAGATCAAGGAAACCCTGGCTACCCAGGCCGAGAGTGCCGCGTTCGGCCCCATGGAAGAGAGGGAGGCCAGGATCAACGCCCTTTTGAGAGAACAGAAAAAGCTGCGGGAAGAGGTGGTCAGAAAGGGGGCCACTCCCGAAGAACTCGGCCAGCTTGACGCTATTTCCAAGGCCAAGGAATTTGCCGCCCGGTTCGGAGACCAGATCAAGAACCTCGCCAACGCCATGGCCTCCGGGTTTTCGGACATCATCGACTCCCTGATGCAGGGGGGCCAGAACCTCATGGCCGCGGCTAACCGCATGTTCAGGAACCTTCTGAACGCGGCCCTCAAGCCCGGGTTTGAACAGCTTACCCAATGGCTGATGAACGCGCTCAAGGAGATGTTCGGGGCCCTGGGCAGCGGGCTGGCCATGGGCATCCTGGGGGTCATCGCCCTGGTGGGTATGGCCCTCACCAGTGCCGGGGGCGGGTCCTCCTTTACCCCGTCCGGGGTGCAGAAGGGGGTTGCCAGCCACGAGGCGGTGCGGGGCCTCATCGCGGGGGAGACCTCCATCCCCATCGCCCAGATCGGGGAAAGCCTGCAAGACGCGCTGGCGCCCACCAATTCCATTTTACAGCAGATCGAGGCCAATACCCGTAACCTGGGGGGCGGGGCTTCCGTCCAGGTGATGCTCCAGGGGGTCCACGACGCGGTGAAGGAGGCCATCGAAGGCTATTTCCGGGAATACCTGGTCATGGGGGCCGGCTCATGATGCCACTGGAGATTACGGCCAACCTCCGGTCCCTGTTCTTCACCATGTTCGGGGGGCCGGAGAAGATGGACTGCTGGTTGAGCCAGGGGGCCGACGCCCTGGCCCAGGGTTCACCTGCCCCCTTGCATCTTGTAAAAGCGTTTCAGGCGTTCCCGAATATCCGAGAGGTTTCCCAAAACCCTCGGGAGGCCCTGGATTTTCTCCTGGACCGCCTCCATGAGCTTCACGTCTGGGACTACCGGCTGGAGAGACAGGGCGACGCCCTGCGGGTCTTTGACGAGATTCTGGGCTGCCTCCTGGAAGAAGCCCCGGCGGAATCCCTGGAAACCATCCGGGCCAGGTACGGCGCCAACTTGAAGGAGGGGTGAGCATGGCTTTTCCCACCACCTTAACCAACGCGGTGGACGGGGTCACGGAGATCGAAGCGGCCCACCTGAACAACCTGGAGGCGAAGGTGGGGATCGACCACTCGGAAGATCCTGACACCCTGGACTACATGCTTCGCCATGCGGGGAGCATCGACCCCGGCCACAAACATACCGCGGGAGCGTTCTCCGGCGGCAACGACGGGGACGTTTTTCATAAGTCCGGGGGAGCCTGGACCCCCAAGACCCTGGACGCTGCGGGGGGGGTGGACAAGGCCAGCAACCAGAACGTGGGGGGCATCAAGACCTTCACCGAGATTCCGGTTCTGCCCGCGTCGGACCCCGCCAGCCCCAACCAGGCGGCCCGGAAAGGGTATGTGGACAATGCCATCGATACCGACGTGGCCGCCCACGCGGCCCTGCCCAATGCGCATCACAGCCAGGTCCACGCCCTGACCGGAGCTGATCATACGGTCTCCGGCCTAACCCCGGGCCAGGTGCTCCGGGCCACCGGCCCCAACTCCTGCGCGTTT
Organism: Deltaproteobacteria bacterium; assembly: GCA_016874895.1. GTDB lineage: Bacteria > Desulfobacterota > Desulfobaccia > Desulfobaccales > Desulfobaccaceae > Desulfobacca. The sequence continues at coordinate 17,564 of VGSX01000013.1, read as the reverse complement.
CAGGCCATTCAGGAAAGTGACCTGCCCGTCCATAAGCACAACAAGCTGTGGGAACAGGATGGCGGGGCCGAGGCGGTCTATGCCGATGACAACGGGGTGCTTAATATTCCGGCCAAGACCGCGCCTGCGGGCTCGGCCGCGGACACCGCCCAGGTCTGGTCTGAGGACGTCAACGGCGAGGCGGGGAAAGCCGGACTCCACATCGCCAATGAGGTCCTGCCGGGGGTGAAGCTCATCGTCCCTGGCGTCTATCTCAAGACCTCCACGGGGGACCCGGCCAACCGGTTCGAGGGCATGCTGGTCATCAACACCGTGGACAACACCCTGAAGATTTATGCCGATGCCGGCTGGCGGCAGCTGGCCACCTGGACTTGATCATGGGGATCAGGCTTAAGGTTCCGTTTATGACAACAGTCAAGGGCGGCGGGGTCCTCACCTTCATCGGCACTGCCGCGAAGCAGGCAGTCTACTGGTTTTTGGAAGCCCTTGATCCCAGGCCGGGGATGGGACCCTGGCCCGCGGTGGGACGGCTGCAGCGCCCCCGGTTCCGCATCAGCAGGATTCGATATGGGATCAGGTTCCGGTACCGCACCGGCATCCCCTACGGCGCCGCGGTGCGGTGGAAATCGAACGATGTCGATGACCATATCACCATGACGGACAAGAGCACGCGGGCCACCAACGCCTACTTCGCACCGGAGCGCCCGCCCCGCATCCGGTTCGGCATGCACTACAAGTTCGGAGAGGCCGTCTACGGCCAGGAATCGGGCCTCTATGACCGGTTGACAGTGAAGGCGGTGGTTTGATGTATGAGCAGATTTTCGAGAGCGCCCTGTCAGCCAGGGGGTCGGAAGCCTCCCCGGACTGGCGGTACCTTTTCTATCTGCGCAGTTGGGACGCGTTCCTGGCCCTGTCCGCCCTCAAGTATGCCAGAGTCTTCCGGGACGGCACCGCCATCACCTTCGGAGACCGTTCCGGGAGCTACGAGGCCCTGGGGCGGGTAAACGGCGCCTTCGCCTACTGGAGCCCCTGGACCAGGAAGGTTTATTCCGCTTTCGACATCAACGGCCTGCCCAACCCCAACGAGGTCCTGAACCCGGCCTGGGACATTGAGTATGCCTTTGCCCCCAACAGCGGGGCAGGGACGTTTATTGATGACATCAGAAAGCTCTATTTCCACCAGCCCAACAGCAACCGCCTCGACATCCTGGACCTGGACACCGGGAAGAAGGTGGACGAGATCGTTCACAACGCCGGGGAACGCTTCGCGGCCATCGCCTGGGTGCAGCAGGGCCAGGTGGCGGGGCTGTGCCGCGCCAGCGGCAAGATGAGGATCATGACCTACCTGGGGGAGAACCGGGTGATCGAGACCGGCCGCATCTCGCCTTTTAAGGTGGCCGCTTACGACTGTGAATACCACCTGTTTTTCACCATCGGCACGGACTACAAGACCCGAATCTTTTGCCGGGAGGCCTGGCCCGCGGCGCTGTCTGTTCCGGTGTTCGAGCCGGCCCAGGTTTACGGCTTCAACGCGAACGAAGTCAAGACCAGGCTTACCGGCCAGGACGGGGAGCCGTGCCCGGGCTGGTGGGTTCATTGGGCGTTGGAGGGAATCGGTGGCGGACTCCCTATCGGGAGCCTGGACAAGGCGGTATCCGAGACGGATAAGGACGGGTGGGCCGAGAATTATTATTACGCCCCCGACAGCGGGCAAACCGGACAGACCAAAATCAAGACGAGCGTGGTGCTTTACTGATGAGCCTGTGGCTGATCCAGACCAAATCCCCCTGTATGTCATACATTGACAACGGCTTCTGCACGCCCTCGCCGCAGCCCCGGACCTGGAAGGGAGATCATTGGGAAGGGTATTACAACCCCTGGCTGGTCACCTGTCCCCGGCACTTTCAGCAGACCACCTCTTCCATCGGCCATTTTTACTATGACCCGGGGGCCGACATGCTCCGGGCCATCATCCTTTACAACACCACCTACTGGCCCAGCTGGGATGCGCAGCGGCTGGATTTTGTGGCCGAGACGGGGGAATGGTTTAACCGGGAGGCGGTGCTGGCGCGACAGGTATTCGTGGGGGTATGGGGAACCGCCTGGACGGGGAAAGCCACCATGGGGAGCTACAACAAGATTTACGCCCCCATGAAGACCAGCACCGAGATCAAAGAGCTCAATTCCCTGACCATGGAAGCGGTCGCCGGGGGCTGGTCGGTCAACCCCTACACCTGGAACCCCAAATCCCAATACGGCTTCGCGGTGGTGAACCGGGTGGACAACCTTTTGGCCGGGGTGGGATCCTGGACTATGGATTGCTGGTCGGGCATCGATGCCACCCCGGTGCGCTTCGGCCAGCTTCGCCTGCCCAATGTCCTCGATTACCTGGCCTACGAGAACCGCAACTACTGTTGGGGCATCACTAAAGACGGGGTCATCGTCAAGGCTGATTATAAAATCCCCCGGTGGGAGATGATTTCCACGGTGCAGAACCCCGCCGCCGATGCCCGGGGCTATGCCATCACCTTCGACACCAGGAGGAAGCGGGTGGTGGTCTTTAGGTGGCGGCAGGATGCGGCGGATGGCGCCTGCCAAAATCAATTGGAATTCTATTACCCCATGGTGAACCCGGCCAGGCTGACCCAACCGGTGCCGGTGACCTCGCTCAGGGCCGGAAACCGCATCATCCTGGTGTCGCATCTGATCGGGGATGCCGGAGAGGGTTTAAGCCCCTATACCGTGGAAGGGGAGATGGCGGCCCCGGTGGAGGGGCAGCTCATCACCCCCTTCACCAATACGGAAAGAAGCGGGAAGGCCGCGTTTCAATACCAGGCCCCCCCGGACGGGCCGGTGACCGAGACCCTTAAGATCAACACCACAGTTGAGGAAAGCTTGTAATGGAGTTGACTGCAGAAACCACCTTCACCGTCCTGGCCGCGCCGGAAGTGTTCCAGGAGTACGAAGACCTGTACCTGTTCCCGGAAAACTCCGGGACCAACGCCCTCCGGGAGCTGCGCTATCCGGGTGATGTGCTCCCCCCGTTCATATATGAGACTAACCCGGACCGGTGGGAGAACTTCGATTCCGCGCCCATGACCGACCGGCCCCAGGTCAGGGCCGAGATGACTCTCGCCTCCACCCAGATCGTGCGCTGGCGGGGCTACTACCCGGACAAGCCGGTCAGGGAAATCTGGCGGGGAGCAGACAATAAATCCAGGATGAGCGCGTATATGCTTCGCCGGCTGTACGAATACTTCGCCACCCCGCCCGTGAGCGGCTATATCACCTGGTCTCCCAAAGACCGCACCGAACAGGAATATTTGATCCAGATCGAAAGCCTCTCAGTGGGCGGCCAGGATGTCCTGACCTTTGATTTGCTGGCCCTGAAAGCGGACCTGGTTCCCCTGGAAGTGGTCTTTCAATTCAGGATCGTGAGGGAAGCATGAGGTTTATTTCCCCGGCATTTCAAGACGTGATTGCGGCCCGGCAACGCCGTCCGGCCTACCGGATTTATGCCTGGGATCCGAGCCAGGTTGCCATCTCGGAGATCGCCTCGGCCCCCTCGAACCGCCATGCTACAATCCCTGTTCCCTTCGACCTGACCCCCTATGCTTCAGAGATCACCTGGTCCGACAGACAACTCAGCTTTACCCTGGCGGACCCGGGTGACCTCTTTCACCCGGACACCGGCCCCTACCGTGACCATTTGAAGGACGCGGCCATCATCCGGCTGGTGGAGGGGGACGAGGCCCTGGATGAAGAAGACTGGATCACCACCTTCACCGGCCAGATTCACGGGCAAATCGGCTGGAAAAAGGGCCGGAGAACCGGCCAGACTATAGCCAAAGTGACGGTCTTTAACCGGGGCGAGACCCAGGCCTTCAAACGCCGGAAGATCACCAGCAAAGAATACACCGTGGGCACCGACATCGGCATCGCCCTTTATGACATCTGCGAGACCTTCATGGGGCTGACCCCCAAGGAGATCAGGCTGACCGAGGTAGTCGGCCGGCAGTTCAAGCACAAGGTCAACCAGCTGGCCCAGGTGACCCCGTGGGAGGGCATCTGTTCCATCCTCGAGGTCGTCTGCTACCAACCCTATTTCGACGGGGAGGGCAAGCTGGCTTATGTCAACAAGAACCTCAACCGGCACCCTGACCTGGTGCTCTCCGACTACACCACCTTCGTGGAGACGGAGATTCCGGAGCGGACCCAGGATGCCATCAACAAGGTGAAAGTCACCTTCCTGGACTCCAACCTGGAACGGGTGGACAGCCCCTATCAACAGCTCGGAACCGCCCAGGTGACCACCGGCTTCTTCTCCATGGGGGAGACCCTGGAATGCTGGTGGTCTTCCGACCACAAGCAGCGGGCTTCGGGCACGAGCATGAGGGTCGTCAAGTCGGTCAACTCCGGCCTCCTGCCGGTGGGGACGGAGAGCTACCGGCAGATGGACGAGTTTCACGGGGTCATCACCGTGGAGATCAATGTCTGGGTTCCCATCCTGGCCACCGTCTGCCTGGCTGAATACCTGATTCTGGCCCATATCATGGACAAGGTGGCCGGGGGCCAGCCAGTTGCATGTCCACCAGGAGGCGGCATCGGGGGTACCCTGCCCTTCGGCATGACCATCCCCTGGGGGCGGGTGCTCCAGGCCCAGGCCTTGATCGGCATCCTCCTGATCATGATGAGCATCGGCAGCGCCCAATATGAGGTCTGGGGAACCCCTTATGATTATGCCTATCTCGAAAAGCAGTCCATCGCCATTGAAGAGGGACTGGACTACTGGCTGGAGAATGAGAAGGAGATCAAAAACGATTTCATCGGCACCCACGACCAGGCGGATACCGTGGCGGTGACCGAGCTCATCTGGGAAAAGAGCATGAGTCTCCCCCGGCGCATCGTCATCGAAGATCACCCGGCCCTGGAACCGGGAGACATCGTGGCTCTCCCCGACGGCCGCAAGATGGTCGTCACCAGCCTGTCCAAGAAGATCAAGCGGGGAGAGGTGGTGGACCTGACCCTGGACGGGGGGAAGGTACTGGCCGCATGAGTATTCGCAAAGTCATTGATTGGGCGGTGGAAGACAAGCTGTCACAGAAAGTCGGCAACATCGCCAGCCCCTTCTATCAGCTCTACGACCTGGACGGCCAATGGATGTGGGCCTGCGACGTGGACCTGGGCGACGAAGAGGTGCTCCGGTGCGTGCCGGTGGCCTCCAACAACCGGGAACTGATCTACGCCGAGCAGGGGCGCTCCGTCACCCTGTCCCGGCTGAACAACGGCAAATGGGTCATCACCGGCTTGGCCAAGTCCCTCAAATCCACGGTGCATTACATCTACCTGAGCTTCACCGAAGATCTTTACCGGGTCACGCAGAAGCTCCTGAAGGGATACTATATCCGGCCCTTGACTTACGGAGAGCTGGGCACCCTGGTTCCTCCTTACGGCTATGGTGTTCTGCCCTACGGCGCCCAGGGCAAATTTAAAGCAGACGGGACCTTTGTGGAGATCATGGAGTATTACTGATGAGCGTGACCCTGTTCAAAGCCTTTATCCAGGGGATGACGGATTACATAGCCCAGCACAACAACAACTACTCCGTCATTGAATCCAGCCTCAACTATATCCTGGGCGTCCTCACCGGCCAGGCCGGAGGTGACATCTCCGTTCCCCCGGGTCTCAAGGAAATCTTTGACCGGGAAGGAATCATCGGGATCGGGTCTTACGACTTCGATGAAGGAACCCTAACAGGTCCGGACTATCTCCTGGAAGTAGCCGGGGGAGCCTACTGGAGCGGTTCGGCCTTCTACTCCCGGCTGGAACCCTTGAACCTGTCCTTTGCAGGCCGGAGCACCGGGCCCTATTACATCTATATTGATAGCTCCGGCGCCCCGGCCCTGAGCGCCGCCGTCCAGGACACCACCATCCGGTCCCTGCATTGGGACAACGCCACCAAGGTCATTTCCAGCAAGCAGATTTACCCCGGCGTGGCCATTCTCTTTGACGGCGACGATTATGCCGATATGCTCACCTCCGCGGCCAGGGGCAAAACCTACCAGAAGGTGGCGGATCGCCTGGAGGACCTCGAAACCGGCCAGGACGCGTTCGCCGGCTATTATGCCCAGGACCTGCCCCACTCCGGCCTCAACTTCAAGTACAAGGCGGGCAAGGTCAGAAACGACTCGGTGATTACCGACACCCCCGCCGGCCAGGTGGCCCTGACGGACAACGCCACCAATTATGTGGAAGTGAACCCGGCCGATGGCGTGGTAAGCAAGAACACGGTGGGTTTCACCTCTGGCCGGATTCCCCTCTACCTGGTGGCCACCAGCGGCGGCGCCGTCACCACCGTCACCGACAAGCGCACCGCGGCCATCGCCGGGACCGGGGGCGGGGGTGGGGGCCATACCCAGGGAACGGACACCGGAACCACGGCCACTTCTTTTCTGGTCGATTCCGATGCTTCCGGGTCTTCCACCGGACGGGCGGGGATAGAGGTAGAGAACGGGGATGATCCCAATGCGGCTGTCAAATTTAACCGGGACTCCGGCAAATGGGAATACACCGTTGATGGCGGGGCCACCTGGAAGAGCCTGGGCGAAGCGGACCTTTCCCTGGCAGCCCAGCAGTTCACCAGGTTCGTTACCCAGGAGGACCCGCCCGAGGTCCACAACGAGACCGGACGGGGCAGCTCTTCCAGTTACGAGACCATTGATCTCAGCAGTTATCTGGGAAGCCCGCAGTTTGGAGTCTCCGCGGTGCTGCTCCGGGTCTTCTTCAAAGATTCTTCTCCGGGCATCAACACCGGGACCCTGTTCAAGAAGGGCGGGGGTGCGTTCAGCCCTGCCGTGGCCTTCACCGTCTGGTCGGATGAATCGGATGCCGAACCCAAGCCCGCGGACCTGATGATCCCCCTGGGCGACGACGAAACCATCGAATTCTTCCTCACTGCTTCCGGGGGAGACACCGCCGACTTGCAGGTCTTTCTCCTGGGGTGGTTTGAAACCGTCTACGGCGTGGGAACCCAGGAAAAGACCATCACCCAGGCCAACATCAACTGTCCGGCCAACAGTCGGGTGGACCTTACCTTCGATGCCTTCTGTGACCGGGGCCTGGTGCATTACCTTAGGGTGGAAGAGACCTCGGGAAATCCGGTTAACGTCTACGACATCCACCTGTATGCCGACTCCGGCTTCTCGACCCTGCTTTACAAGGCGGAGGGCATCGTGCCTGGAGAAGACCCCTTTGAGGACTGGCTGCCCTTCTGGGTCCATGATGCCGGAGCCCAGCGCCAGCTCCGGGTCCGGATCATTAACCATGATGCCAGCCATGCAGGGGTTTTTTCTTTAACCATCGAGGCTGAGCAGTTTGCTTAAGAGGTAACGATCATGGCTCTCGTCAAAGCAATCTCTTTCGATTGGGCCAAGGCGGGCGAAGGCGGTATCACCGTCTCCGGCGCAGCTTTTTCAACCACTCAAAAACGAACCGGAACCCATGCTCTGCGTCTTTGGAGCAACAGCGTCCCCTTCTACCAGAATGGCCAGATTCCCTTCCCGGAGCTGTCGGAATTTTATGTGCAGTTTGGGTTCTATCTGGACACGAATGTCCAGGGAACCGTTGAATTTCTGCGGTGGCGAAAAGGAACCACCACGCTGGGCGGATTGAAACTGAACGGCGCCAGAAAGCTGGAAATATGGACCGGCAACTTTGCGTCTCTGGTGGCCACCGCAGCCGATCCGTTGCCCCTGAACAACTGGTGCGTGGTCGAGCTGCACGTGAAGATCGCGGATGCCGGGGGTATAACCCTGCGGCAGGACTTCATCGAGCAGGCCGTCTTCACCGGGGACACCAAGCCGGGAACGGATACGGGGGCGGATGTCATCTGGATCGGTAACGCCTGGAACAGCGGGGGCTATGTCTATATCGATGATTTCATTATTCATGACACCACTGGGGCGGTGAACAACTCCTGGCCCAGGGGCGCCAAATGTTATCTGATCAAGCCGAACAGTGATGGCGCGGTCTTGCAGTGGACCCCGACCCCCATCGGCGCGCACTATGCCGCCGTGGATGAGGTGCCGCCCTCTGCCGCGGATTACCTGCAAACCATCCTGGCAGACAAGGTTGACGAGTTGGGACTGGAAGATTTACCCGCCGAGGCCCTTTCCGTAAAAGGGGTGGTTCTTCAGGCCTGGGCTTTCAAAGGTTCGGCGATCTCTCCTACCCAAGTTGAACTGGGCCTGAAATTGGGCGGGATGGATTACCTGGGGGGCGACCTGGCCTTGGGGACCTCAGAGGGATGGGTGGGCAAGGTCTGGAATCAGCATCCCGGCGGGGGAAGCTTTTCCATCAACGACATCAACAATGCCCAATTACTCCTGAAATCCAGGGTGTAGTCCCATGGCCGATTTTGTCCAGATAAATGCAACTGGGGCGGTAGTCGCCTGCGACCCCCAGAATAAAATCCAGGTGAATGCCCTGGGGATGGTGGTGGTCTACTCCCTGGAACCGGTAGAGGGGAATGTTCAGATCAATGCCGCGGGAGCCGTGGCGGTTTATCAGACCGCTCCCCCGCCCCGGCGGATATTTCCCGTGCCCACCAGAAAGACCCGGTGGCAGAGTCATCCCAACAAAAGGAAATTTCCGGTGGTGGTTTGAACGAAATATTGGGGGGTAAGACTCGATCATGAGCCAGGAAATTTTGACAGTGGCGCAGCTTTTTTCCATTGTGCTGGCGGCCTGCGGTACGCCCGGGTTGACCTTCTGGGTTATGAAGAAGATGAGCCGGGAAGCCCTGTCCCAGATCAAGGAGAACTGCAAGGCCTGCCGGGCGCACCTGGACGAAAAAATCGACAACCTGGATGACACGCTCCATGAGGCCGTCGGAAGGCAGCTCACGCTGCGGGAGAAACTGCCCATCGACTACGTGCGGCGTGATGAGTTCAACCGCCATCTGAATGGCGAAAAAAAAAATGACGTAATCAAGGGGGAGGACAGGTATGGGTAATTTTGAAAAGGCTGTAAAACTGGTCCTGGGTTTTGAAGGCGGCATCTCCGACCGGCCCCTTTCCGAAGACCCGGGCGGGTTGACAAACCTGGGCATTTCCACCCGGTTTCTCAGGAGCATCGGCGATCCCCGGGACGTCCGCGACCTCTCGGTGCGGGATGCATTGGAGCTTTACCGCCAACACTTCTGGAACAGGGTGAGGGGCGACGATCTGCCGGAACCCCTGGCCGCGGCCGTATTCGATCATGCCGTCAACGCCGGACCCGGGACCGCGGTGAAGCTCCTGCAGGAACTGCTGAACGAATACGGCGCGGCCCTAAAGGTGGACGGGGGTATGGGTCCAAAGACGCTTACAGCCCTGAAGGACCTGGACACCGACCCTGAATGGCTGGCCAACAAGTATCTATGGCGGCGCATCCGGGACTACGCCAACCGGCCCAGCCTGGAACTGCGCCGGGTCAATCTCTCGGGCTGGTGCAACCGGGTCTGCAACCTGGAGGAGGCTCTTTTCAATGAGGGTTAATGGCTGGCTTAAGGAAAACGTCGGTCCCCTTCTGGCCCTGGTGACCGTGACCGGAACCCTGGGCCTGTTCGGCCTGGCCTTTTATCTGAGGGTGGACGGCGCCAACGAGAAGGTCCTGTTTATGGTCATCGGGGCTCTCTCCTCCATCGTCACCACGGTGGTGACCTATTATTTCGGGAGTTCCGAGGGCAGCGCCAGGAAAAATGAGATTCTGGTTGGAACAAAGAAGAAATTGACAGACTGACCATCAGCTTTTCAGACTCCCTACATTCTCTCAAATCTGTTCAAATTCAAAGGGGCGATAATTTTTTATAGCATCTTGTTTTCTGGTTTACAAAACATTTATATTATGTTCATATGTAAACCAGAAAGGAGGTGATCACATGTCCATGGGAGAGCGGCTCAAAATGGCCAGGGTTAGAGCCGGTCTGAGTTTGCGTACCCTGGCGGAACGCGTCGAAGTCAGCCCCATGGCGATCTCCAAGTATGAACGGGGGGTGGCAGTTCCCGGCTCCGCCGTCCTGGTCAAAATGTCCAAGGCCCTGGGAGTAAAGCCGGATTATTTTTTCCGTCCTACCAAGGTCGTGCTAAGCCCCCCTTCCTACCGGAAGAAAAAGTCTCTGCGGGCCAAAAGCGAACGCATGATCTTGGGAGAGGTGCAGGACTGGCTGGAACGGTATATGGAGCTGGAGAGCATCCTGTTCGAGAAGCCTTCCGCCTTCCAAATGCCGGAAAGCTCCAGACTCACGCTTTCTTCCATAAACGAGGTGGAAAGTGTGGCGGAGTCGCTGCGCCGGGAATGGGGTTTGGGAGAGGGTCCCCTAGAAAATCTATCCGAAGTGCTGGAAGAGCATGGCCTGAAGGTGGGGCTGATCGACGGCCATGCGGCCTTTGACGCCTTGACGCTCTGGTTCGATCATGAGGCGCCGGTGATCGCCATCAAGAGGGACCTGCCCGGCGACCGGCACCGCTTTAACCTGGCCCATGAACTGGGGCATATCGTGCTGAAAAAAGAGGGGCCGGTTGACCCGGAAAAGGCGGCCCACCGCTTCGCCGGGGCTTTTCTGGTCCCGGCCAGGGCAGCCAGACAGGAGTTAGGCCTAAACCGCCGACGGCTGGATCTTTACGAGCTCCACCTGTTGAAGCACAAGTACGGAATGAGCATGCAGGCCTGGATTTACCGGGCCAGGGACCTGGCCATCATCAATGATTATGTGGCCATCAACCTTTTCCGGAGTTTCCGCCAGCGGGGGTGGTACCAGCAGGAGCCGGGCGATCCTCTCCCGGCGGAAGAGCCCGGGCGCATGAAGCGTCTGGTGATGCATGCTCTGGCGGAGGACCTGATTTCCAGATCACGGGCCGCGGAACTGCTGGGTTTGCCGCTGGCTGACTTCTGGGAGAAAGAGGCGGCGCGGCATGGCGGTTTCCCCCAGACTTTGCATAGTTGACGCCAGCGTTTTGATCGATCTTGAAAAAGCTGACCTCGTTCAGGAGTTCCTTCAACTCCGGTGCCGCTGGGCGACCCCCGAGGCAGTGGTCTATGAAGTGGGGGAATCTCTCGGGTCCGCTCTGACAACCGGGGGTTTGGCCGTCATAGATATGACCGCGGACGAGGTTCAGGATGTCTTACGGCTGCGGGAGAGATACAACCGGGTTTCCATCAGCGACCTGTTCTGCCTTGTTCTCGCCCGGAATCGGAAAGCCGTTCTGATCACCGGGGACCAGCCGCTCCGGAAAGCGGCTGAGGCTGAAGGGGTAAGAGTGAGAGGCACCTTATGGATGCTGGACGAAATGGTGACCAGCCGGATCATCCCGGGATTCAAGGCGGCTGAGGCTTTAAGCAGGATGATCGCGGGAGGCGGCCGGTTTCCGCCGGAGGAGTGCCGGAAGCGGCTTAAAAAGTGGGGCACATAAAAAACAAGCCCTCTGGCCTGGGAACCAAAGGGCTTATTTGCTCCCCAATCCACGGTGCGGACCGGGAGCCCTTGGCAAATGTGCCTGTCCCTCTTCAAGCTCGCGTGAGAAATTGCACGTCCTTCTTATTAAAGTTTAACTTAGAACTTCTGTTCTTTTCTCACAAGACAAATAATCCATGGCATCACTACTAATATTTTATTGACCCAGGCTTTTTCCCATGGTACCTTTACCATGGGGGAGGCCTGGGCCTAAATTCGCAAAGAAGGGGCCAGGTGTGCCTTAGGTAATCTGGACCGGGGGATGATTACCATGGCGACGGCTGACGAGTGCTTCATCTTCACTGACCACTTTTTCGAAGCAGTTCATTCACAGGAACCTGTCGCAGGATATACCCACTCTTTTTATCGTTATCCCGCCCGATTTTCTCCCCTTTTTGCAAGAGCTATTATTAAGACATTTTCTCAACCTGGGGACTTGGTGTTTGATCCTTTTATGGGTGGTGGCACAAGTCTAGTCGAGGCTCGTGCTCTTGGAAGAATAGTCATTGGTAGCGATATTAATAAACTTTCAGTTTTCATTTCTAAAGTGAAAACAACGGTTTTCTCAAAAAATGAATTAACGCAAGTACGTTTGTGGGCCGAATCTATAATTGATGGATTAAAGTTAAATAATCCTCCTGTTCGTGCAGTAGGGTGGCTTGAAAAGGGTTACCAGAGAAATATCAGTGGAAAAGTGACATGGCCTATCAGGAAGACAATTGAATTAGCATTAAATCATCTACCTGAGTTGCCTTCAAGACGCCTGCAGAACCTCGCACGATGCGCATTACTTAGAACGTCACAGTGGGCTCTTGACTGTCGCAGAGATATACCCGCAGCTCAGCAATTCCGGCAGCAATTTCTAATTTATACTGATGAGATAATTAAGGGTGCCTGGGATTTTACAAATGCTGTTAAAGGATCAGACCGTGTTCATAGTTTGAGCGGTTCAAGGCGGGTCTTGTGCCTGCATCGGTCGGCAGTTGGAATTGAAACTGATGAGAGGGTAAAAGGCTATCCAGTGCCGACTCTGATCTTGACATCCCCTCCTTACCCTGGGGTACATGTGCTTTACCATCGCTGGCAAGTGCAAGGTCGCAGAGAAACTCCAGCACCATATTGGATCGCCAATAGCCTAGATGGAAATGGTGCGAGTTTTTATACTTTTGGTCACAGGGAACAAAAAGATCTCACGGGATATTTTGAAAAGGCGTTTGCAGCTTTTTCCTCATTATCGAAAATAGCAGGCCGAGAGACTATATTAGTTCAATTAGTTGGTTTCTCTGACCCTTCTTGGCAACTGCCTAAATTTCTCTCCGTTTTAGAAATGGCAGGCTTTACTGAAGTTCAATTCCCTGCCCTTGCGAACTCCTCCGATGGCAGGCTGTGGCGCTGCATCCCAAACAGAAAATGGTATGCTGATCAAAGGGGGGCTATTGCTGCAAGCAAAGAGGTTGTTCTTTTTCACCGCCTATCGTGAACTAATCATATTTCTTCGCCGGACGCATCCATCGTGTAACTTTCGTCTACCTCCAGATCGCCGAGAGATTCAATCAAAGGAATAAGGACAGGTGCAACCGCACGACTAAAATCCTCCACTTTTTTCTCGATATCCGCGCCTTTAACTTCATCATTCTCGTATTTTTCTTCCTCTTCGGGAAGTTTTTCTTTTGATCTCTGCATCTCTTGTTGCAGAAGAGCTAATCCCAACAATACGAGCCCATATTTGTATCGTAACTTTGTGATCCTTGCATCTTCACCTGCTAATTTTAGTTCAGTTTTAAGATAAACATTGTCCATGTTTACAAAGAAATCGTAAATGTCCCCTCCATTTCCTCCATTTCCATTACCCGTAACATCACCAGCATTCTTAATACGAAGAGCGGTAGTTTTTGTAAATTCTCTTGTTTCCCATTCGTTCTCATAAATTTCGACAATATTGGGAAGTTGTATCCCGCTTGGGATTTCTCTTTCACCACCTTCTTCTTTCCCGGGAGGCTTTGCGGGAGTAAAAGGCCTCCCTCCACTGGGTTTTTGCTCAACTACCGGTTTAACCGTAACTTCAAAATTATTTTCGAATGGTCTTATTAGGGTCTGATCTGTAACAATGGCTACAAAGCAAAGTTTCTCTCCAACATTGCAATTCTCAGGCAACCTCATGCTAAGGTTAGCTAATCCGTTTTGGAGAATTAGATTATAATTAACCATTGGAGAACGAGATTTTTCACTTACAATATAGAGTGTGAATTCCCCTGGGTCCACATTTCGGCTAAAATAATCGTTGGCTGCATCAGTTTCAAATGTAATACGGCAGCGCATATTTTTATGACATTCGCGATAAAGTGTTTTTCCGTAATCAATTCCCTTGAATTTGAAATATGTTGGATGCTTTTTACCCGCAAATTTTTGTTCAGTTTTAACTTTTATCGATTTAAAGGGATTAGCGGCCCGCTGTCCAAGAAGAAATAGGTTCGTTAAAGCTGGAGAGTGTTCAATCATTGATTTAAGTATATTTTCAAGCGGCTTGTCCTCGGAGATTTTAGATTCGATCTCTTCCCGGCGTCGTCTTTCCCTGAGTTCGCGTAATCCGGGATGATCTTTAAGTACCTCCTCCAAGGCATCTTCCAACTTAGAACGTAGTTCACCACCGCTTAATCTATCACGACTATTCATAAAGAGATCTTCACGGGTTTTCCCACTCACGTTACTGCAATCTACCATTACCAAAATAGAATCTGCCAAGTAGCTATGCTTTACATTTTTACGTGTGAAAAAATCTGTTGTTAGACTTGCATGGGTCTGACCATTGACAATGAAAACAATGCCTTCATTTTTGCGGTATCTGCGTGCTGTCCCCCTCTTGAAGGCAAAAATGTTAGCAGACATCTGCTCACCTTCCACATCGATGGAACAAGAGGTCGGGAAATTTTCTTCAAGATTCTCAGCTTTATCGTCGTCCAGCCGCACACTAATCCCAGTTATTGTGGTTTCGAAGCTTGCAGCTTTTGATCCTGGCTTCCAAAACTGTTCTCTGCACTCGTGAATTCTTATAGGAAGGGCAACCTCTGGAAGTAGTATGTCCACCCGGTCTTTGACTGAGCCTTGTCTTGGAATCTGAGCCTTAAACCCAGAGCCTATAGCATATTCATAAAGCTTAATCAGCGTTCCCCACTCAGATGGACGGCCATAAGGTTCCGGATTTGAGGGATAAGCGGAAGGGAAAATGGGCATACTGTCTTCTGTAAAGCGGAGAACTCCACCCTTGCCTGGAAAAGTTTTTGAATTCAGTGGCGCGAGATATGTGTAAACAGAACTCCGGCGCCCTCCCTCTGGATATTCCCGCCGGACAATTGTAAATCCCCATTGCGTATCAGTGGGATGCCCTAATCTATTTAATAATCTTAATATTTGCGGGTTTCGGCGGCTGACTATGAGTTGTAAGCCATGATGACCACAAAATTTCAATGCCCCCGTCCCGCCCATATTGAACTTTCCCTGAACAAATGGAATTCGAAGCTTATTTTCCCTGACCAAAGAAAGCAAGGTATCCGGCATCATCTCTGGAGTCTGCCCCTCGCCACAGTCAGAAATTGTAAAACAAGGGTTACCCTCCCGGGCAGTTGCACCTGTTGCAGTTAACGTAATGCCCCTAGCAATTTCTGTTCTTTTCTTGTCTCCCCATTCCTTTATTAAGCCGGCCCTTGTGCTTTTTAATTTTCCATCTTCAAAAAAACCAGCCACAGCTTCTTGAATTGACTGGGGTGCTTTGGGGCCTTCTGGATCAATTCCTCTCATGAGGCATTCATTCATCAACCTGGCATCGACTGAATTAACTAATTTTTCAATCAATGCTGCGTCGGGGCGTGCTTGTTGATTCCCTATGGTACTATAATTATTTTCGATGTCTCCGTAGAACCTCCAAACCGAAGGGTCATTCCAATAACCAGCTTCTGTTAAGACATTTATTACATCAGCCTCAGTATCTACTTTCATTAAAGAAAGGCAAAGACTTTTCGTTTGTGAATTATCCATAAAATCCTCCTCTGAACCGCTCGAATCTTTAAGGATAATAAAATTCGGTGAATGTCATTTGGAAAAACAATCTGAGGGATGCTCTGTCATAATTTAAACAATGGGATAAAGTCCTCTCCGAAGGTGAAGAAAAATTGAACCGACCTTCGGAGAGGTTTTCTAAGCCAAAATCAATTCATAGATTATCGAAGTTTGAATATAATTTCGTCCTGAGCACCGTGGCTATTGAAACGCTGTTTCAGCTTTTTGACTTCGCCATCCAGTGCTTTGATGATTTTCTGGACATCTTCGTCAGTATAGCTGTAGTTACTCTTATTTGACAGATTCCCGATAAGCCGGATATCCTTGATCGCCTTAGAGACCCTCTTCTCGGCAAGCTCGACAAATTTTCCGCGATCTTTTTCTCTCTCCATGTTATCTCCTTTCAATATATACGCGTACATTTGAAAATTATGATAAAAGCTGAAAAATATATGTCAAGAAAAAATTTTTAAAATAACTCTTGGCACTCAGAAAAAATTTTGAGAAGTTCACAAGAGGCATCATCAAGATAGGCGGGAAAAACCGATGTCCTTAAATCCGTGTAATGGCGACAAGTGTGCGAAATTACTTAATATATACTGGTTATTGTGGTATACAAATATGCATGGTGGGCGCGGTACGAACCAAGGAAAAATGTCCCAGGTGCAGAGGCCCCTTTGAAGGCGAGCCTCTGCGTTGTCCCTCATGTTTTACCACTCCCAAGCGCTATTTTGTCGATTTCTCCTGGCCCGGCCATGGGCGCATCAAGCTCTACTCCGACCAGCAGGGCTATGCACTGGACTCCTGGGAGCGGGCCAACCGGTTGCTCAGCGCCATCAGATATGAAATCGACCAAGGGAAATTCGATCCAAGAGAATACATCCGAAGGGAATTCAAAGCTCTCAGGTTCGGCAATTATCTCCAGGACTGGCTTAAGCGGCAGGAGTCCCGTAATGGGCGTGAGGAAATTTCCCTGGGATATCTGAATTTCGCTCAACTGATGGTGCGTAAGTACCTAACCTCGCTCTTGGGAGAGAAAGACATCCGGGAAATCCGAGAGGGTCAGATTGAGGATTTTCGGGACGCCTTACCAATCTCCCTCAGGCCCAAAACGGTGGCAAACATCATGGGGTTGCTCGGGAAAATTCTGCGGGACGCCCACCGCCGGAGGGATATAGCTTACTTGCCCGAAATGCCCAAGGTGGAGGTGGGTGAGCCTATAACCAAGTGGATCTCCCTGGAAGAACAGGAGGCGGTTCTTGCCCATTTTTCCGATCCTGTTTTCAAGGCGTTTTTCCTCTTCCTGATGAAGCAGGGAGTCAGGCCGAGCGAAGCCCGGGCTTTGCGTTGGGATGACCTGGACTTTAAGAAGAACCTCGTGGTAATCCGGGCGGCCATGGACGGGAAAAAGTATCGCCCCTGCACCAAGGAGAAAGACGTCCGATACCAGCCCATGCATCCCCGGATTAAAGAGGCTCTAAAGGGACTTCCGCGGTCCATCAGCGGCTTTGTCTTTGTCAATGAGGGGAAGCCGTTGAGCAAGAAACTGGTAATAAATGCCTGGAACCGGGCCGCCAAAGAGGCAAGACTGAGGATTACCTGCTACCAGGGGACCAGGCATTCGCTGGCTTCCCAGGCCATCAACCGGGGAGTGAGCGAGAGGATCATCGGGGCGATGCTGGGGCATAAAAGTGTTGCATCGACCCGGCGATATGCTAAATTATCAACCGAAGCGTTAAAGGCTGTGTGGACAGATGAGGATGTGTCCCTGGTTCGTCCCCAGAAAGATGTTGACAAAAGATAACTTACTGATATTATGGGATTTACTTCTGCCATGAACCAGGTTCGAATCCTAGTCCCCCAGCCAATTATACGGGTTTCGGTTTTCGGTTCTCGGTAAAGATATAGCGATGGCCAAAAGTTTTTTCCGATGGTTTTTTGACGTAGGGGCACAGCGTGCTGTGCCCCTACGGGGAAATTACTTTGGGCAACCCCTATATCTTTACCTAAGACCGAAAAC
>VGSX01000012.1 GCA_016874895.1 Deltaproteobacteria bacterium | reverse complement strand
CGGGCCTGCTGAGCATGGCCATCCTGCTGGGCTTCGGGCTCTTCCTGGGACAGGGGGCCGCGCCCCCGCCGGGCCAACCCGGCGACACCTGGCGCACCCGGCTGCGGCGCTGGTCCCGGTCCGAACATCTGGAGCCCCAGGTGCGGCGGGGGCTCCTGCTGCTTTTCCTGGTGGTGCTGGCCACGGGCCTGTTCTTCACCGGCTCCCGGGGGGGCATCATGGCCCTGCTGGTGGGCTTCGGGCTCATGGCGCTGCTCATCTGGGGCCGCCGCCGGCGCCGCAGCCACATCTGGCTCATCGTCATCTTCCTGGCGCTCTCCCTCACCTACAGCCTTCTCTTGGGGAGCGCCCCGGCCCTGGGCCGCTTCCTGGACCTGGAGCAGGAGGGCCGCTATCATGCCCTGCGGGGGGCCTGGGCCATCTTCACCTCTTTTCCCCTGCTGGGGGCGGGGTTGGGGGCCTACGGCCACCTCTATTACCTCTACGAGCCCGCCCGGCTCAAGGGGGTCATGTTCCTTTACACCCACAGCGACTGGGCCCAACTCCTGGCCGAAACCGGCCTGGCGGGCTTCCTGCTGGCCGGCGGCGCCTGGGTGGTCTTCATGGCCGCCCTGATGCGGCAATGGCAGACCCGTCAGGACCGCTGGGCCCGGGGTCTGGGGCTGGGAGGCCTGGCCGCGCTGGGGGCGGGGGTCTTTCACGGCCTGGTGGACTTCCCCTTCCACATCCCGGGCTTCAGCCTGTACTTCGCCGCGGTGGCCGCCGTCACCTATCTGGTCCTCTATTCCCACGACCGGGACGGGGCCTTCTTTTCTTACCCCGCCCTGGCCGCACCCGGCCGGAAGGGCCCGGGCCTGGTTCTCCTGGCCGGGCTGGGGGTGATTCAGCTTGCCTTCGCCGGGCAGCTCTGCTACCATTGGCGGGCGGAACGGGCTGCGCCCACGGAGTTCAACACCACCCGCCCCACCCCCCGCTCCGGCGTGGAGGACTTGCAGCGCTCCCTGGCCCTCAATCCCCGCAACAGCGCCGCCTGGAGAGGACTGGCTGCGGCTCTGGAAGTGAAGGCGAGGGCGGGCGCCGCCTCCCTGGAAGAGGCGGAGCGGGCGCTGCGGCAGGCCGTTTTTTACGCCCCGGCCTACTATGCCCTGCACGCCCTCCTGGCGGAGTTCCACCTGCGCCATTATCAGGGGGACCCGGCCCGGCATCTCCCGGCCGCGCTCAAGGAACTGGAGGCCGCGGTGACGCTCTTCCCCCTCAACGGCTACCTGCACTGGCGCCTGGGCGTGGTCCTGGCCTGGGTGGAGCAGTACTACGTGGGGTTCGTCCCCACCAAACTTTTGGGACAGGCCGGCCGCTATCTGGAGCGGGCCGAGGAATTGGAGCCGCGCCTCAAGCGGACCGCCGGCCCCTCTCCGATGAGGCCGTGAATGAGGCGGGGGAGGGCGGAAGAGGGTTCTGGGTTTTAGGTTTTAGGTTTTGGGTTTTGGGGTGATTGCTTGGGAAGATCCCCGTGGGAAAGGAACTTATCAAGGCGGTTGCACATGAGCCTTGGGCTCACCCCTGAGGCATGAAAAGTTCTCCCCCTCACCGCGGCCCTCTTCCCCGCCGGGCTTATCATGATCCACAAATGGCCGGGAAGGGATGAAGGCGGAGTACACCCCTCGTTCCCAAGCTCCTGTTGCGGAGAACGGCGATTCGGCCAGATGACATGGGTGTTAGGCAAAGAACTTCTTGAGGTCTGACCGGGCGAACGGCGGGATGCGCTGCGCTTTCCCGCCCTACGGCCCTCCCCCGGCGGGTTGAGCATTACCGGTAAATGTAGAGGAAGAAATGAGGTGCAGCGAAACCCTCGTTCCCAAGCTCCTGCTTGGGAACGCACTTGCCCCCGAAGCTCATGCTTCGGACCACGACACGTCGAGAAAAGTAGGGGGGAGGGAGGGTTCTTCCCGCCGCCAGGCCCAGGGCATGGTGCGCGGTGCGCACCCTACACAAAACAGGGTTCTGGGTTCTGGGTTCTGGGTTCTGGGTTTTACCGGGAAATGTCGAAGAAGAAATGAGGTGCAGCGAAACCCTCGTTCCCAAGCTCCTGCTTGGGAACGCACTTGTCCCCGAAGCTCATGCTTCGGACCACGACACGTCGAGAAAAGTAGGGGGGAGGGAGGGTTCTTCCCGCCGCCAGGCCCAGGGCATGGTGCGTGGTGCGCACCCTACACAAAACAGGGTTCTGGGTTCTGGGTTTTGGGTTCTGGGTTTTACCGGGAAATGTAGAGGAAGAAATGAGGTGCAGCGAAACCCTCGTTCCCAAGCTCCTGCTTGGGAACGCACTTGTCCCCGAAGCTCATGCTTCGGACCACGACACGTCGAGAAAAGTAGGGGTGAGGGAGGGCTCTGCCCGCCGCCAGGCCCAGGGCATGGTGCGCGGTGCGCACCCTACACCAAACTGACCGGGCGAACGGCGGGATGCGCTGCGCTTTCCCGCCCTACGGCCCCAGGGCATGAAAAGTTCTGGTGGCGCAGGCTTACGGCCTGCGCAGCGACACCCGAGGACGGGTGTCCTCCATAATCCTTACCAGGACGGACAGGCGTCCGGGAATCAAGCTGGAAAACAACCCCAAACCCTAAACGTTCATGGCCGCGACCAGGGCCACCCCCGGTAATGAAAAAAGGTAGAACAGCCGCGGGCGGCTGTTCTTTAAAAGAGCAGGCGGGGGCGCCTGCTCCACATTCAGGCAAGAGATTTTCACGGTAAAACCCAGAACCCAGAACCCAGAACCTTACCAAGGGCATCGTCCGCCTCCTCCGGCGACGCCTCCATTATCAGGCCAACCACGCACCATGGTGCTTATATGAAGCTGTGCCGTTCTGCCTCACTTCGCCATTCTTTCCAGCGCGCTGCCATTTTGCTGCTCCTGGCGGCGCTGCTGCTCCTCTGCCCGGCGCCCGCCCCCGCCCCGGCCCAGGAAGGCTATCAACTGGGTCCTGAAGACGAAATCGAAATCCGGGTCTGGGACCACGACGACCTGACCCGCAAGATGCGCCTCGGGCTGGACGGCCGCATCTCCTTCCCCTTTATCGGCGAGCTGCGGGCCCAGGGCCACACCGTGCTCCAGTTGCAGAAGGAGATCGAACAGCGCCTGGCCCAGGGCTATATCGTCAACCCCCACGTCAGCATCACCGTCACCGACTTCAAGAGCCAGAAATTCTTTGTGGTGGGTGACGTGGCCAGACCGGGCGCCTATCCCCTGACCAAGGCCATCACCGTGGTGGAGGCCATTTCCCTGGCCGGGGGCCTGGGGGCCGCGGGCGCCAAGACCGCCGGCGGCGGCGCCGCCATCATCGTCCGGGCCCGTCCCGGTGAAAAGCTGGACAAACCCCGCCTCCCCGAACAGGCCGGCCCCCAGGAGAAGCTGGTCATCTCCCTCCATGCCGCCATGAGCGGGGACCCCAAACATAACCTGGCCATCAAGGCCGGCGACACCATCTTCGTCCCCACCCTGGTGTTCTATGTCACGGGCCAGGTGAAAAAGCCGGGCCGCTATTCCTTTGAGGAAGGCATGACGGTGCTCAAAGCCGTCACCACCGCGGAGGGCTTCACGGACAAGGCCGCGCCCAAACGCACCTTCATCATCCGTGAACAGGGAGCCGTCAAACAAAAGGTCCAGGTCAGACAGGAAGACCCCGTCCGGCCCGGCGACACCATCGTGGTGCCCGAGTCCTGGTTCTGATGCGCCCCCTGCGGGGAACCTGAGAGGATCATGCCAGAGCCGAACCGAGACGACGACCTGCTGCCCATCCCCCACCGGGGGCGGAGCCTGCAGGATTATCTGCGCATCCTGGTGAAGCGGCGCTGGGCCGCCCTCACCGTCTTTTTCGCCATCGTCATCACCGCGGCCCTCTACACCTTCACCACCACCCCCATTTACAAGGCCACGGTGCAGCTCCTCATCGAACGCCACCTACCCAGGCTGCTGGATTCCCGGGAAGGCGCCCAGCATGACTATTTCCAGGAGGAGTTCTACCAGACCCAGTACAAACTCCTGGAGAGCCGGGCCCTGGC
The DNA here is from genome assembly GCA_016874895.1 of Deltaproteobacteria bacterium. GTDB lineage: Bacteria > Desulfobacterota > Desulfobaccia > Desulfobaccales > Desulfobaccaceae > Desulfobacca. Next base: position 22,381 of record VGSX01000012.1, on the reverse strand, counting down.
CAAACGGGTGGCGGACAAACTGCAACTGAAGAAGCATCCGTCCTATGCGGCCATGTTCCAGGAAAAGCCAGGCGGCCCGCCGGTCAATCCCCAGTCCGCGGAAGAGGCCCTGGTGGGCGCGGTGCAGGGCGGCATCGAAGTGACCCCCATCCGCAACAGTCGCCTGGTGGACGTGAGTTTTTACGACCCCGACCCCCGCTTCGCCGCCCAGGCGGTCAACGCCCTGGCCCAGTGCTACATCGAGCACTCCCTGGAACTGCGCTTCGCCGCCTCCCAGGAGGCCACCGTCTGGCTGAGACAGAAGCTGGAAGAGGCCCGCAAAAAGCTGGAGGAATCAGAGAACAAGCTGAATGCTTATAAGAAACAGCACGGCATCATCGCCACCGAGGACAAGGAGACCATCACCGCCCAGAAGCTGGAGCAGTTGAACCGGGAGCTGGTGAGCGCCCAGACCCGCCGCATGGAGGCCGAGACCCGGTTCAAGGAGGTGAGCGCCGGGCGCCCCATCCCCCAGGTCCTGAGCAACCCCCTCATCACCACCCTCAAGGCCGAAGAGGCCAAGATCATCAACCAGATTTCCGAGCTCAGCAAGAAATTCGGGGAGAAACATCCCCGCATGATTCAGTTGCAGCAGGAGATGGCGGCCCTGCGCGCCAAGATCGGCGCGGAACTGGCCCACATCCGGGAGAGCATCAAGAACGAATACGCCATGGCCAAGAGCCAGGAGGCCCAACTGCTGGCCGCGCTCCAGGCCGTCAAGGGCGAAACCCAGGACCTGGGGGAGCGCACCATCCAGTACCGGGTGCTGCTCCGGGACGTGGAATCAAACCGGGCCATGTATGAGAACATGCTCAAAAGCCTGAAGGAAACCACCGCCACCGAGAACCTGCCCTCCACCAACATCCGCATCGTCTACCCTGCGGCGGTGCCCGAGGCGCCGGTGAAGCCCAACAAACGGCGCAACCTCATGCTGGCCCTGGTCCTGGGCGCGGTGCTGGGCGTGGCCGCGGCCCTGGGTCTGGAGAGCCTGGACAGCACCCTCAAGACCCCGGAGGACGTGGAAGGCTGGCTGGAAATCCCCAACCTGGCCATGATCCCCCACCTGGAGCTGGCCCCGGACAACCCGGGCCACGACTCCCCGGAGCTGGTGGTGCACCGCGGCCAGCCCCCCCTGGCCCTGGAGGCCTACCTGGGTCTGCGCACCAGCATCCTCTTTTCCACGCCGGAGCAGGCCCCCCACCTCCTCCTGGTGAGCAGCACCCTGCCCCTGGAGGGCAAAACCCTCACCGCCGCCAACCTGGCCACGGCCATGGCCAAGGCCGAAAACCCCATCCTCCTGGTGGACGCGGACCTGCGCCGGCCCACCCTGCACCAGCTCTTCAGGGTGGAGCGGGAGCCGGGCCTGACCAACTTCCTGGTGGGCGAAACGGACGACCTGCCGGTGCGGGAGACCGCGGTGCCCCAGCTTTACGTGCTCCCCTGCGGCAAAATCCCGCCCAACCCCTCGGAGCTGCTGGGTTCCGCCCGCATGCGGGAGTTCTGCCGCCGGGCCCGGGAGCACTTCGCCCGGGTCATCGTGGATTCGCCCCCCCTGCTGTCCGTCACCGACCCGGCCATCCTGGCCACCATGGCGGACGGGGTCCTGCTGGTGGTCAAGGCCGAAAGCGTCCCCCGCCGGGCCGCGCTGGAGGCCCGGGACCAGCTCCTGGAGGTCAAGGCCCCGCTGCTGGGCGCCATCCTGAACGACGTCCCCTTCCAGCGGGACGGCTACTACTACCAGCAGTACTACCGCTACTACTCCTACTACGGCCGGGACGAAGACGGCGCCCAGACCCCCCGCCCCCGCCGCACCACCCCCACGGGCGGCTTCCTGGCCGGCCTGAAAAAACGCTGGCGGAAGTCAAGGCGGAGCCTGTAGGGTGCGCACCGCGCACCATATCGAGATGAGACCTCTGCGAAAGTCATGTGGAACAGCCGCCCCCGGCTGTATTTTGCAGGCGAGGGCGCCTGCTCCACATAATCTTGTGTCTCATCCGGCATCCAGCCTGTAGGGTGCGCACCGCGCACCATATCGAGATGAGAACTCTGCGAAAGTCATGTGGAACAGCCGCCCCCGGCTGTTCTTTAGAAGATGCAGGCGAGGGCGCCTGCTCTACATGATTTTTACCGACCCAGAACCCAAAACCCAAAACCTGACACCTGACCCCTGCCATGTGCGGCATCGCCGGCATCTTCCACCTGACCCCGCACCGTGAGCCTCCGCCCCGGGAAGAGACGGCCGCGGCCCTGCTGCGCCTCACCCGGGCCCAGGTCCATCGCGGTCCCGACGACGAGGGCCTCTGGCAGAGCCCCGACGGCCGGGTGGCCCTGGGCCAGCGGCGCCTGTCCATCATCGACCTGTCGCCCGCCGGACGCCAGCCCATGGCCAACGAAGACGAGAGCATTTGGCTCACCTACAACGGCGAGATCTACAATTTCCAGGAACTGCGCCGGGAGCTGCAAACCCTGGGGCACACCTTCCGCAGCCGCACCGACACCGAAGTGGTCCTCCACGCCTATGAAGAGTGGGGCGTGGACGCGTTCCTGCGCTTCCGGGGCATGTTCGCCTTCGCCCTCTGGGACGCCCCCCGCCGGACCCTGTACCTGGTCAAGGACCGCTTCGGCATCAAGCCCCTCTATTACTTCCTGGATGACGACAAAATCGTCTTCGCCTCGGAAACCCGGGCCCTGGCCGCGTCGGGGCTGTTCCCGGTGGAGCAAAACCCCGACGCCCTCACCGCCTTCCTGCTCTGGGGCTCGGCGCCCGTCCCCCTCACCACCCTCCGGGGCGTGCAGGCGCTGCCCGCCGGCCATTACCTGGCCGTGCGCCAGGGCCGGGCCACCCTCCACCGCTACCATGACCTCTGGACCCAAGAACCCGCCCCCCCGGACGCCTGCCGTCCCGATAACCTGCGCGCCCTCCTGGGGGAAACGGTCAACCTCCACCTCATTGCGGACGCACCGCTGGGGGTGTTCCTGAGCGGCGGCATCGACTCTTCGGCCCTGGTGGCCCTGGCCGCCCTGGCCCGCCAGGACCGCCTCACCACGCTCTCCATTAACTTTGAGGAGGCCGACTTTTCCGAAGAGCCCTATCAGCGCCTGGTGGCCCAAAAATACCACACCGACCACCAGGTTCTCACCCTCACCCGGCGGGGTTTCCTGGAGGACCTGCCCCGGGCCCTGGCCGACCTGGACCAGCCCAGCATCGACGGCGTCAACACCTGGTTCGTCTCCCGCCTGGCCCGGGAGGCCGGTCTCAAGGCCGTGCTCTCCGGCCTGGGGGGGGACGAACTCTTCTGCGGCTATCCCCATTTTCAGCGGGCCGGCCTCCTCACCCGCCTGGCGGCCCTGGGGCCCCTGCTCCGCGGGCTGGACGGCGCCCTGCCCGCGCTCCCCGGCCGGCTGCGCAAGCTCCCCTTCCTGGCCCTGCACCGGAGCCTGGGCTGGTACGGGGCCATCCGGGGCCTGTTCACCCCGCCCGAGGTGGCCCGCCTCACCGGCGACACCCTGGCCCACGTGCGGGCCGTGGCCGACGCCCTCGCGCCCCCGGCTCCGGCGCTCGCCCCGGTGGACCGGCTCTCCCGCTGTGAGATTCACTTTTACCTGCAGAATCAACTGCTCAAGGACACGGACTGCATGTCCATGGCCCACGGCCTGGAGACCCGGGTGCCCTTCCTGGACCCGGTCCTGGTGGCCGCGGTGCTGGGCTCGCCCCCGGCCTCCCGGGTGAACGGCCGCGTCCCCAAGGCGCTCCTCACCAACGCCCTGGGCGACCTGCTGCCCCGGGAAGTGGTGCACCGCCCCAAGATGACCTTCACCTTCCCCTTTGAACCCTGGCTCCGGGACTGGCCCGGCTGGGACGCGGCCACCCGGGGCCCCCTGGACCCCACCGCCGCGGCCGCCACCCTGGCTGCCTACCGCACCGGCCGCCAAACCTGGAGCCGGCCCTGGGCGCTATTGATTTCAGCAACAAATTTGCCTTTGAATTTTTAAATGAATTTAAAAAATTCTTTTAAATATTTTTTATGTTATTGGAAATATTCTTTTGGCTTATTTGCTAAATTCAAAGTTATCTCTTATTATTTAAAACGAATTTTATTTTACTTAGGAGTTTATGGAATAAATGAGCATAGATTAGTATCTTTAAAATTAGATGACCTAAAAATATTTTTTAATATCAGTTCCCCTGAAGCAGGGACTTTCAAAGAAATTTTTGTGGATAAGGTATATGAAAGAGAAGATTATTTTATTCCACAAAATGGTTGGACTGTTTTAGACTTAGGTGCAAATATCGGGGCTTTTTCCCTGAGAAATTCATCAAGAGTAAGGAATGGAAGGATCATTGCATTTGAGCCCAATTACGATATTTTTTCAATTCTTTCAAAGAATTTAAAAGCCAACCAAATTCAGAATGTTGCAATATTTCCTTTAGCCATCGGAGCACAACAAGGGATTATGAAATTTATAGTCAGTTGTTTAAGCACCGGTGATGGTAGTATTGTGGAATGGAGATATAAGAATTTACTGAAAAAAGGTAATTACAAAGAATTTCCTGTAATGGTAGATACTTTAGACCATTTTGCGGAGTTATATGAAATCAAAGGGCCTATTGACTTGATAAAATTTGATATTGAGGGGGCAGAGTATGATGCTATATGTGGGGGGAAAAATGTACTCAAAATGACTAAAAGAATAGTAATGGAATTTCATGACGAAACAATATTTGCAAAAATAAAATTGAAACTTGCTGAAAATGGGTTTGATTGTATTCGTATTCTTCATGAAAATAAGATCGCCTATTTTCTGAAAAAATCATGAACCGTCTTAAGCTGGCCCTTTGTCTGAGGAAAGGGGCTAATCTTGTCCTGAAGAAAATGACCCTTTTGTTGTTCCCAAGAACGCGAGTGATCCTTGAAAAATTGCGATCACAGAAAGGCAAAATCCTGATCCTCCGCACCGGCAACATCGGCGACACGGCCTGCGCCCTGCCCGCCCTGGCGGCCCTCCGGGAGAATTTTCCCTCATCCCATCTGTGCCTGCTCACCTCGCCGGGCCCCCAAGGCCTGCCCGAAGCCCATGAGGTCCTGGAGGGCCTGGGTCTGGTGGATGAGATCATCACCTTTTATCAGGAGGACCTGGCTCATTGGCGCTTCCGCCGCTCTCTGCTGCGGGACCTGCGCCGCCGGGGTTTTCACCTCTTTGTCCTGCTGCCCCAGGAACGGAGCTCCCTCTCACGAAACCTGCGGGACCTGCTCTTTGCCCGCCTCCTGGGCGTCAAAGGGGCCCTGGGCTTCGACCTGGCCAATGCCTTCCCCGGGTTCGACCTGCGCACCCTGAAAGACTACGTGCCCCCGCACAACGAGGTGGAGCGCCTTCTTCTCCTCCTGGGCCGGGCCGGCATCAACGGCATCCGTCCCTTCATCCTGAATCTCCCGGCTTCCTGCCACCGCCTGGCGGAAGAGCTCTTGCACCCCCACCGCCGGGACGGCCGCATCATAATCGGCTTCCAGGCTTTCGCCAAGGAACAGGCCAAACAATGGCCCCTGGAGAATTTTGCGGAGTTGGGGCGTAGCCTTTATGAGGCCTATCAACCCCTCTTCGTTCTCGTGGGCGGCCCCGGCGACCGGGAGCGGCTGCAGGACCTGGCCACCCGCTTCCCCGGCGACAAGCTCATCGCCGCCGGGCAGGCCACCGTCCTGGAGACCGCCGCCTTGCTGGCCCGCTGCCACGTCCTGGTCACCCTGGACACCGGCCCCATGCACCTGGCCGCGCTGGTGGGCACCTCCATCGTCGCTCTCTTCAGTGCCCGCCAGTTTCCCAGGATGTGGGACCCCCATACCGACCAGGGCATACTCCTGCGCGCCCTCGCCCCTTGCGATCTTTGCTTTCAAGACAATTGCGCGCACCTTACTTGCATGCAGACCATCGGTGTAAAGGAGGTCGAAAATGCCGTGGAAAGGATCCTTGGAATGAAATAGTTAGTTGATAAATTAAACAATCAATTTATTTGCATATCATAATAATGAATAACATGAAAAAAAATCCAACTGAATTGTGGAAAGAGATATTGAAATTACAGGCCTACGAGCATCACTGCCATTCAGCCAGTGATTTAAAAAAAACTAACAAATTAGGTTGGGCATGGAGGCGTATCTTGAGAGTTACCCAAATAATTCCTCCTGCCAAACTCTTTGAATTGGGAAGCGGGGGGGGGAGAAATTTAGTTGCCTTGGCCTTGAAAGGCTTTCCAATTCACGGTATCGACGTCTCACCAAATGTCGTTGAAAGAGCGAAACATTTTATTCAAGAGGTCAAAGAATTTCAGGCTATCAAAGCCACAATAGAAGTTGCAGATATATTAGAATATGAAACTCAAGAAACTTACGATATGTGTTTTCATGTTGGCGTGGTTGAACATTTTTTAGAAGATGGTATCCGTCAAAGCATTTGGAAAAAACTTTATGACTTTACCAAACCTGGTGGTTGGATTGTTTCTATTGTACCATGCGGCATGCATATTATGAGAAATATGATTAGAACAAGAGGTCTTGCAGGTTATCAGATTCCTGAAATAGATTATAGCTGTGGGTTGCACCGCAAAGAATTTATAAAAATAGGACTGAGCCCTGTCATTATTAAGCCACATAACTTTTTTGGCTTTTTAAACTGCCACCCTAATTATTTATTATCGAAATTTATAGCTCCAATGTTAATTATTTTTGGAAATTTATTACTTCCTCAATTCCCTATTAAAGAAAAAATTAAAGAAAAGTTAGCCCATACGATTTTGGCCTGTGGGAGAAGACCAGAGTAATAATAATTAACAATTTCTTAATAAGTTACACAAATAATCATCAGTTTACTTATGAATGTGTGGATATAAACTTTGCTTAAAAAATTTTTGCACAGCCTAACCGCAATCTTTTCTTCCCAGGTGATCACCACCATAGGCAACCTGCTGCTGGTGCCCCTGTTTCTCGTTTGCTGGGGACCGGAAATATATGGCGAATGGCTGGCCCTCTTTGCCATGGTGGGCTACCTCTCCACCCTGGATCTGGGCATGAATATGGCCGCAGGCAATCGCCTGATCCAGGCTTACGCCACCGGCGACCTGGAAACCTACACCCAGGTGCAGCACTCGGCCATGGCTTTCTATCTGGGCGTCGCTGTAGCCGGCACTCTGCTTCTGGGACTGGCCGCCTGGTTCTTTCCTTTGCACGCCTGGTTGGGCCTCAGAGAAACCCCTACTCCGGCGGCCCGCTGGGTGCTATGGCTTCTGGGCCTCCAGGTCCTCTGGGCTATGCCCTGGGGCCTCATTGTGGGGATTTATCGCTTCACCGGCAACCTGGCCCGCAGCCAGTGGGTGGGCAATCTCCGTCTTATCTTGGCTTTGTCGCTGGCTGCTCTGGTGCTGTGGAGGGGGGGAAGTATGACCGCGGTCGCAGTCACTCAACTCATTCCCATGGCGCTGACTGCTCTGCTGGTTCTCCTCCACGTTAAAGACCGTCTGCCGGAATTGTTTCCCGGCGTCTTTGGCGCCCGTCTCACCTTTGTCAAGGCATTACTTGGTCCCAGCCTTCTGTTCGCCCTCCTCATCCTGGCAAATGCGCTAACCCTACAGGGGCCTGTGCTCATTGTCTCGGCCAGCCTGGGAGGGGTGGGTGTGGCCGTTTTGGTCACCACCCGCACCCTGGCCGCGTTGAGCCGCCAGATCTCTGCTGGTATGAATGTTGCTCTATGGCCGGACCTCACCAGCCTGGAAGCCCGCCAGGATTACGGTCGGCTCCAGACTCTGCATCGCCTGCTGGTGGGGGCCGCCTCGGCGGTGACGGTAGGACTGGCCGCAGCCTTGTGGTTTGAAGGCGCAGAAGTGATGGCCGTCTGGACCCGGGGGAAACTGCCCCCCGACCCTGTCCTCCTGAAACTCCTGCTCCTGATGATTGTGCTGCAAATCCCCTGGCTGGCCAGCGCCACCTTCACCGCCGCCGCCAACCGCCACCGTCGGTTGGCCTGGCTCTACCTGGCCGCCGGCCTCCTGGGAGTGGCGGTCACGGCCATCCTCGTGGGGCCCTTAGGCGCCTGGGCGGTACCCGTGGGCTTGACGACTGCAGAGCTAATATTTTGCAGCCATTGGGTCATTAAAGATACCTGTCGTCTGCTTCAGGAACCTTACGGGCCTTTCGCCAAACGCCTTTGGCCGGCTATTGCCCTTACCGTTGTCGTTTCCCTGGGGATGGGATGGGTTGTCCATCGCTATCTCCCCGGACCTTTTCTGGTGCGATGGGCCGGTGTCGGCGCGGCAACAATGGTTGCGGCGCTCTTTACGACCTGGACGGTTTGGCTTACTCCGGCAGACCGTGAAATGGTGACAGAAAAAATCATCAGAGGTTATTGCTGGTCACCACAATAAGCTGCCAAGGAATGAGCATCAATAAAGATGCATTTACTAAATGGGTCATCTTTCAAACTACACTTGAGGTTTTTGAACTAAAATGATTAAGCGAATCCGCCATATCGATTTTCTCCAAAACATCTATAAAACGATTATCCAATCAACATTAGGGGCGTCGGCGTATTTAGTGCCGGCCAAATATCAAAGCAACTTTATAAACCTGGGAGGAGCTTATGAAGCATACTACATTATTTATAGATTAATTTCCCAATTTAAAAAGGAAGGTAAAGTTTTGGTTATTGGGGTTGCTGGAGGCAGGGATTATTACGGTATGCTATTAAGAGGGTATGATGTCTACGGGTTCGATATTGCCATAATATCTGATATAAACAAATTAGTAATTGGCAATGTGGAGTCGCCACTTCCATTTCGAAAGTATACCTTTGATGTGGTTATAATGGGTGAAGTCATTGAACATCTCAAATACGATGCAAATGCCCTTCAGAATATAAGGCATATCCTTAAAGAAGATGGAGTGCTTATTGTTACCGTCCCTTTTTATCACGACAAACCGGAATATCATTTAAGAGTTCATTCCCGTAAGTCTTGCTCCAGATTGCTCAATTCATGTGGATTTGACGTTATAAATATCGTTGAACGTCCCGGTTTTCTTAAAATTCCCTATTGGGTTAATTGGCTCCATCACTTTTTGGGATGGGTTTACCTTAAGCTTAGCAGAAAATCGTTACATCAAGTATTGTTGCCGTTATGGGCACAAATTGAATATTACCTTGGCAAGAAAAACATCTTCTTCAGGAAATGGTCAAAAAGTTTCGGGGGATATTATGCTTGTAAGAAGGCCAATGGCAATCTCTATGACCATATTTCTTTGAATAAAAATCAATTTTCAACATTAGTGCCAAGATGAATAAAAGACATATCACAAGGGAAAAGTAATGAGCGACTTTTTAGTAAGACTCCTGGGCTGGAAGGCCACCGTCCTCCATGGAGACCCCATGGTCTGGGACCGGTATCGCTTTCTTCGGCGCCACCTGCAGGCAGGGCCCCTGAGAACCCTGGAGGCGGGCTGCGGTTCAGGGGCTTTCACCCTGTATGCCGCCATGCTGGGTAACGAGTCCATCGGGGTGTCCTTCGATGACGCTAACAATCGCAAGGCGGCGCGACGGGCTCAACTTCTGTGCCTTAACAAGGCCTCTTTCCTGAACCTTGACCTGCGGGAGCTCCACTTGATGGCGCCGTCTTTGGGTAGGTTTGACCAGATTATCTGTTTTGAAACCATTGAACATATTCTGGATGATGACAAACTCATCGGTGATTTGTCGTCAATGTTGGTAGGTGGCGGCAGACTTATTCTGACGACACCGAATAAGGGCCTAAAACCATTAATAGGAGATGGTTTATTATCGACTATTGAAGACGGCGGACATGTTCGCCTGGGGTATACTTTTTCAGAAATGAGAGAATTATTTAATGCCAATGGCTTGGATATTGTCGTGGAAGATTGTATCAGCGGCTACGTCAGCCAAAAACTTACCAATACGATGCGAACGTTAACCGGAATCAACCATAAGCTTGGCTGGACCCTGACCTTTCCCTTGAGGCTCCTACAATATATCGATTTCCCTTTAACTTTAATGATGCGATACCCCTATTACTGCATAGGAGTAGTAGGTCTCAAACGGAAATAAATAAAAGAAAGCTTTGTCGATTGCATTATTATTTCTTTAATTTATTTTTATGACAACTCCCCATAATAAAATTCGTATAGCAGTCATCGACAGCCATCCCATTCAATACCGTGCGCCATTGTGGCGTATGCTTGCCGCTCATCCCGATATTGACCTGAAATGCCTTTTTTATTTTGCCGGCGGTTCATCAGAACCCCATCATGATGAAGATTTTGGACAGCAAATTAAATGGGATATTCCATTGTTGGAAGGATATCCTTATGAAATTATGCTTAAAAAGTCAGACTTTCATTTGACACCAAAACAAGAGATTGCATTAGCCCGTGCTATTTCCAAACAAATTCGTAATTTTATCCCTGATGCAGTACTTATGGTAGGCATCAAACCATTTCTGCTCTATACCTCAATCTTGGCCTTGTTGCGTGTGAGGGGAACGCCCCTTTTCTTCCTGGGGGAGTCAAATCAAGAAAGCCGGGGAAATGGAGCGCGGACGCCTCTGAACCGCATGGCTTGGATGGTGCTGCTGCGACAATATTCTGCGGTCTTTTGTATTGGTCAAAAGAACCGACTGTTCCTAAGGCATCATGGTGTGCCGCCGGCAAGGCTTTTCTATGCCCCTTACTCTGTGGAAAATGAACGTTTTCAATCCGGCTACCGGGAGAGTTTGGCCAAGCGCAAAACAATGTTGGCGGACCTCGCGTTGCCGGCCGACAGCCGTGGCTTTATATTCTGCGGCAAATTTACCCATAAAAAACGGGTTCGGGAAATCCTCCGGGCATACGCTGCCAGCAGCCTGGCCGCCAGCCATCACCTGATTTTTGTGGGGTCCGGCCCTCTGGAAGACGACCTGAGGCATATGGTTCAGAGGCAGGGCCTGGAGAAAGTGCGCTTTCTGGGATTTGTCAACCAATCTGAAATGCCTCGGGTGTACAGCTTGGCTGATTTTTTGATCCTGGTATCCGATCCTACCGAAACCTGGGGGCTGGTGGTGAACGAAGCCATGGCCTGCGGTTTGCCCTGCATTGTGGCCGAAAGCTGTGGCTGCGCTCCTGACTTGATTATTCCCGGTCGCACCGGCTGGCGGGTCCCCCTGGATAACCACCAGGCTCTTATCCAAGCCATGCAGGAGGCGGCGTCTCTGTCTCAGGAGCAATACCTCTCCATATCCCTGGGCGCCAGGAAGCATATTTCCCGTTATTCCTTCAAGCATATGGTGGATGGCATCGCCGCCGCCGTCCACTTTGTGGTCAACAATTCCAGGTTATGAAGATTCTTTTTATCGGCAATTGTTCCCCCAAATCCACGTCTCTCCAGCGGTTTAATTGGATGCGGCAGTTGGGCCACGATATCGCCGCAGTGGACTCCAATCGCTTTTTCCCTTTCACTTACCAATTGCCCTTATGGAAACGGGTGGAAAATAGGTTAGGGATCGGCCCCAGCTTTCTGGCCCTTAACCGTCAGGTCCTTGCCGCGGCTCAAGTCTCCTCATGCGACCTCCTCTGGGTGGAAAAGGGGGTGCACCTTTTTCCTCAGACGTTGGCAGCTTGTCGGAAATATTGCTCTTCTCTGGCCTCTTTCCATCTGGACGATCCTTTTACCCGCAGGGGTTCCAAAGGCTGGCGACATCACCTGGCCGGCATGTCCTATTACGATGTCCTTTTCGTGTCCAAGAAGGCAGTGGCCCTGGATTGCCTGCAAAGAGGAGCCCGCTGCGTTTATGAGACCTTTTCCGGGTACGACCCACATTTGCACCGGCCGGTGACCCGGGACCTGCCCATACCGGCATTGTCTGGCTCCGTCATATTCATCGGGCATTATGAAGCGGAACGGGAGCGTTTTCTCGAAGCCGTTTTGAACGTCACCCCCCACCTCTTTGTCTCTAGCTGGGGCTGGGAGAAGTGTCGCAGCACCAAACTGCGACAAGCCGGAGTGTTGCACTGTGAAGGGCTTTGGGGCGACGACTACGCCGCCGCCTTGTCCCAGGCCGGCATCGCCTTGGGCCTTTTGACCCGCAACCACCGGGACCTTCACACCAGCCGCTCCTTTGAAATACCAGCCTGCGGGGGCTTCATGCTGGCGGAACGCACCGTGGAGCATCTCCTGCTTTTTCAGGAAGGGGTGGAGGCGGAATTCTTCGCAGACCTGGTAGAAATGGTTGACAAGGTTAAATATTATCTGGCCCACCCCGATGAAGCCCGGGCCATCGGCCAGCGGGGCCGGCAGCGCTGCCTGGAGAGCGGCTACGGTTATGACAAATGCATCCCCCGCTGGCTGGAGTTCGCTATGAACCCCAGGGGAAGGATGCGTTCCGATTTCGAATTGCTGGTGCAAGGCAAAGCCCCATGACCTCCTATCGCCGGGCGCTGTATGAACAATACCTCAGCCATCGCAATGGGGTGGCAGGGACCGGACATGAAGAGCAGTGCCGCCATCAGGCGCGCTACTTGGCCCGTCTTCTTAGAAGGTATCTGCCGCACCAGAGAAACATTCCCTGCCTGGATCTGGGCTGTGGGGGAGGCAATTTCCTCTATTTTTTGCGCTGCCAGGGCTTTCTTGACCTTCAGGGGGTGGATGTCAGCCAGGAGCAGGTGGCCCTGGCCCGGGGTCTGGGTCTGCCCGTCACCCAAGTCGATGTCTTTGAGTTCCTGCAAGCCTGCGGCCGCACTTATGGCCTCATCTCCGCCTTGGACCTGCTGGAGCATCTCCACAAAGAGGAATTGGTGGAGCTCGTGGGGCTGATCCGGGAGCGCCTGGACCCCGGCGGCATTTTCCTGGGCCGGACGCCCAATGGCGGGAGCCCCCTGGGGGCCGGCGTCTGTTTCGGGGATTTCACCCATGAAACCATTCTGACGCCCGAGAGCCTCAGGCAGGTTTTGAGGCAAGGCGGGTTCAAGGAGATCCGCTGTTTTGAACAGCGCCCGCTCCCTCTGGGGCCGGTTTCCACCCTCCGCAGCGCCCTGTGGGCCGCCATCCGGTTGCTTCACAAGTTCCAGGCCGGGGCCGAAGGGGGCGGCTTCGGACCGGAGATTCTCACCCGGGTGTTTTGGTGGGCGGCCGCCACATGAAAAAGGGGTTTCGGCCGGCATGACTGAGAAAATGCGCTGCGCCGTGCTCACCAGCACCCGTTTTCACATGTTCGACCTGGCCCGGCAGCTTAAGGCCCAGGGGCATGAGGTGCGCCTGCTCACCGGATACCCCCGATGGCGGCTGGACCCCGATCTCCGGGATATCGCCCGCACCAACTCGCTGCTCATCTTGCCCCTGGTGGGCCTGCCCCATCTGGGCCTCCCCTGGCCCCGGCCCCTCAAGTGGTCCCTGGAGCACCTGGCCCGGCGGCACCTTTCCTCCTGGGCCCGGCGCCACCTGGAGGGGGTGCAGGTCCTGGAAGCTCTGTCCGGCTGGGGGCTGGAGGCCGGGCCCTATGTGCAGCAGCAGGGCGGCGTCCATCTTTGCAACCGGGGTTCAGCCCACATTCTCTTTCAGAAAGAGATTCTGGCAGAGGAGTTCGCCCGCTGGGGCGCGCCGGCTCCGGACGGTTTCCCGGAGTGGGTGCTGGCCCGGGAAACCGGGGAATACCAGGCCGCGGACGCGGTGGTGGTGCCCTCCCAGTTTGCCCGGCGCACCTTTGTGGACAGGGGCGTGTCTGAAGAAAAGGTCTTTGTCTGCCCCTACGGCGTGGAACTGTCCCTGTTCCGGCCCTTCCCCAAGGCCGACCGCACCTTCCGGGTGCTGTTTGTGGGGGCCTTCTCCATCCGGAAAGGCATCGGCTATCTCTTTGAGGCGGTCCGGCCTTTGGTGCCGCAGGGCCGGGTGGAGGTGTGGCTCATCGGCGGCCCCAGCCCCGAAGCCGGAGAAATCCTGGCCCGTCATCAGGAACTGTTTATCAATAAAGGTTTCCACCCCCGCAAAGACCTGGCCCCACTCTATAGCCAGGGAAGCGTACTGGTGTTGCCGTCGGTGGAGGAAGGCTTTGGGCTGGTGCAAGCCCAGGCCCTGGCCTGCGGCGTGCCAGTCATCGCCACCCACAACACCGGGGCCGAGGACCTGTTCACCGACGGGGTGGAGGGCTTTATTGTGCCGCCCCGGGACCCCCTGGCCATTCGGGAGAAACTGGAATGGCTCCTGGACCACCCCCTGGAGCATGAGAAAATGCGCGCCGCGGCCTTGCAGCGCGTACGGGAGTTAGGCGGATGGGAGCAGTATGGGAAAATATGCGAATCAACTTACTGGAAAGTTCTCAGAAAAGCCCAAAAAAATGATTAGAACAATCGCTATCAAGAATAATTTTGTTAATCATAGCGCAATCATATCTTCGACTACATTATCGTTGCTGTGTTTTGTCTGTTTTATGTTTTTTATTAAAGACAGTCAGAACATTTATCAAATCGGAGCTCTCTTTATTACATGTGTTTTTCTCGGAATTCTTTTGCACCCAATTTTTATTATATTTATTAAAGGAGGTGGTGATCTTTTCCATCCATTGGTATTATTGATTTTATATTTTCTTCCACACCAAGTGGCAAAAAGCTTTTATATTCTTTGTAATGGCTGGACAATGAAATATGGGTTCCAACCTTTTAATCTTCCAAATTATCATTTTATTGCTATTTCATTGGTTTTTTTGGGTTTTCTCTCCCTGCTATTCGGTTTCCAATCCAAATGGGGAGATAAGTTAGCGGGTTTTATCCCAAAATTTACTATAGAAGCAAGATATATTTTCAAAAGCAGATGGCTTTTTATTATTATTTTTATTATTGGATATACAGGGGCTTACGTGCTCAGCAGAATAACCGCAGCCCATGACACCCCTTATGAAATTTCCAATATTACTGCGCTCAATCAAATACTATCAATGGCAGACATAGCTTTTTTCTGTATCGTCTTCGGATATTTTGCCGATAGATTTAGTAAAGAGAAATTAAGGTGGTTTATTTTACCCATTGTATTTTATTTAATAGCATGGTTATTAACAGGAGGGAGCAGGTCATCAATATTAAGATACTTACTAATCTTTATGGGAGCTTTTCAATTTGCCAGAGGAATGTCGCTATCTCTCCGACAATTTAAGATGGTTATTTTATTAGGAATAATTTCTCTGGTTTTTATGATGTTGTTTGGAACAGAATATCGAAATGTTTTGACTTCAAGCAATTTTAAGCGCGACCGCTTATCATGGAATGAACGAGTAACAGCATTGCAATATACTGTGAAAAAGTTACATCAAAAAGACATCTCGTCTAATATACAATTTTTAACAGAATCAATGAATGAGAGATTTATTGGCATAGATACATTTATTAATGTTCTATCATATGGTAAGGAAGGTGAGCGCCAGGAGAGAGCATTTAACATTAATCCAAATATTATAGACCAGATATTTTTTAGTATTGTGCCAAGAGCTTTTTATCCGGAAAAACCTTTTATGATGGAGCGAGGAAAATATTTCGGTCATATCTATTGGGGTAGTAGTTTACAAGGATACTCCTTTGCCAATATTACACCTTTTGTAGATTTATATAGAATGGGAGGGGCATTTTTTATTTTAATTGGTATGTTTGTATTAGGATTAATAATTAAAGTTATAAGAACATGGTTTGTAATGTCTTCTTCTAAACCGAACGTTGTAGCTTCATCTTTTTATGTTTTAACAATGGTAGGCATGCCATTGTGGCTTGAAACTAGCTATGGTGCATATTTTTTTATTATATCAAGAAAATTGTTTATTTTCGGTTTGTTTTTTGCGATGATTTATTTTTTAAAAGGGCATGTAAAAAGGTTAGTTTAACTTGCGTATTTTACATGTAACCCCCAGCTACGAACCGGCCTGGCATCTGGGCGGGGTGGTGCGGAGTGTGAGCCAGCTCTGCCGCGGGCTGGCGGGGCTGGGGCATGAGGTGACGGTCTTTACCACGGACCGGGGGGGTGACGGGCGGTTGGCGGTCCCGGTCAATGAGCCGGTGCAGGTGGGGGGGGTGACGGTTTATTATTTCAAGACGGATTTCTTTCTCAAATTCGCCTATTCCCGGAGCCTGGGGAAGGCCTGCCGCCTAAAAACCAAGGATTTTGATCTAGTGCACCTCGCGTCTTTCTGGGGATATCCGGAAATTCCGGCCGTCCGGTGGGCGAAGTGTTACGAGATACCTTACTTTGTTTCCACCCACGGCACGTTTCTGCAATATTCCATGAGCCAAAAGGCCCTGAAAAAATGGGTCTATTATTATCTGGTGGAAAAGGCGGTGCTCCAGGGGACCAGGGCCATCCATTACACTGCGGAACTGGAACGGGAAGGCATGGGGTACCTTGGTCTGAGGCCGCCCAGCCTGGTAATCCCCAACGGGTTGGCTCTGGATGAATTCCAAAATCTCCCGGAAAGTTCCGCCGCCAGGGACGTGCTTTGCTGGGAACAGGGGGAGCGGATTGTCCTTTTCCTGGGACGCCTCCATCCCCGCAAGGGATTGTCATTCCTGCTCGAGGCCTTCGCCCGGGCAGCAGCCAGCCTGCCGGAGCTGGTCCTGGTCCTGGCCGGGCCCGATGGCGGGGAAGAAAATAAGCTCAAGAGAGATGCCAAAAGGTTGGGGGTGGCGGGGCGGGTGCGGTTTCCCGGATTTATTTCCCCTGAGAAAAGGAACCTGTATCTCAGGGCTGCGGACCTGTGCGCCCTGGTGACGCATCCCGGCGAGAACTTCGGCAACGCCGCGGTGGAGGCCATGTTGGGCGGGGTGCCGGTGCTGGTGTCGGAGCACGTGGGCATCTGCCGGGAGGTGGCGGCGGACGGGGCCGGGGTGGTGGTCCCTCTCTCGGTGGAGGCCATTTCCGGGGCGCTGCATAACATGCTGGCCGACCCCGAGGGCCTGGGGGAGATGGGCCGGCGGGCGGCGGAGTCGGCCCGGCGGCGCTATGATATCCGGGTGGTGGCGCAGATGATGGCAGATGCGTATGAAGACATTCTCACCGGCAGGCGCAGTCCGGGGCTGGGCTGGTCGGACCAGTAAGCTCATTTGAGAGTATTCCAAAGGGGAAAGCCTGAAGCATGTGCGGTATTGTTGGTATCATGCATCTCAATGCAGAAAACCAGATTAATACGGAATTGTTGGACCGTATGGTAACCGTCCTGGACCACCGCGGCCCTGATGACAGGGGAATCTATGTTGACGGCCCCATCGGGCTGGGCATGACCAGATTGAGCATCATTGATCTGCCAGGTGGGCGGCAACCAATATTTAACGAGGACCATACCCTTGTCATTATCTTCAACGGGGAAATATATAATTACAAGGACTTGTATCATTATCTAAGCCAACGCGGTCACTGTTTTCGGACCAGGTCAGACACAGAAGTTATCATTCACGGGTTTGAGGAATGGGGTACGGAAGTAGTGTCCCATCTAGAGGGTATTTTCGCTTTTGCTATATGGGACAAGCATAATCAACTGCTTTTTCTGGCTAGGGATCATTTGGGGGTCAAGCCACTCTATTATTGGGAGAGCCCATATAGTCTATTATTTGCTTCGGAAATCAAGGCGTTACTCCAAAACCCGGAGGTTGAGCGAGCCATCAACCCCGTCGGTTTACGCAATTTTTTGGCTTACGGTCACAGCATTGGGCCGGACACGATTTTTCAGAGAGTAAAAAAACTTCTCCCAGGGCATCGTCTTCTCTGCGGAGTTCGCCAACCAATCACCCTGGAGCAATATTGGGATGTGCCCTGGGAAGAACATCCGCAAGAATCTGAAAGCATTTCAGTCAAAAAAATCAAAAGGTTATTAGAGGAAAGCGTCAAGATGCAATTAGTTTCGGACGTGCCATTGGGCGTATTTTTAAGCGGCGGCCTCGACTCATCTTGTATACTGTCTCTCATGTCCAGGGATATGGACACTCCTGTAAAGACCTTTTCTGTGGGGTTTAACAAAGAAGGGCCATTCTACGATGAACTGACGGATGCCTCGGTGGCCGCACGTCACTTTCATTCCGATCACCAAGAAATTAAGGCGACCCCCAAAGATTTTATAGATGTTCTGCCCAAGTTAATTTACCACTATGATGAGCCCTTTGCCGATGCTGCCGCTTTTCCCACATATTTGGTGGCTAAATTGGCAAGCCGCCACGTTAAAGTTGTTCTCACGGGAGATGGCGCAGACGAGCTTTTTGGGGGATACCTCCGCTATGGAATGGAGAAGCGCTTACGTTGGCTCAAGTATCTTCCGCTTGGCTTGATTGATGGCTTGGCAAGCGTATTCCACCCGTGGGCCAGCAAGCGGCCCCGCTGGCAGAGAGGATTGCTGGCAGTGCAAGCAAAAGATGCCGCGGCTCGGGCCGCATCTTGGTATCTTTGGTTCCCCGACAACATGTGTCAAGATATTTTAAACAGCGATTTTTTAGAAGAAATTAGAGGAATAGACTGCTTTGAACAGTTTCGATATTATTATAACCGTGCTCAAACATCGGATCATCTCAACCGATTAATGTACGTCGACTTAAAAACCCAAATGGTTGATTCATATCTGGAGAAAGTTGATAAGGCTTCGATGGCTGTCGGGGTAGAGGCCCGCGTCCCTTATTTGTCGCGCAATCTTGTGGAAACAGCATTTCAAATTCCATCGACTTATAAAATTAAGCATGGACGTTCTAAAAATATATTAAGAAAGGCCATGAAGGGATTGATACCCCAATCAACCCTCCATAAGCCAAAACATGGTTTTGCCGTCCCCTTGGAGCAGTGGCTGCGGCATGATCTTAAGGATTTTTTTGCTGAAATCCTTTTTGACCATCATACTAGACAGCGCGGCATTTTTAATTTTGCTACATTAGAGCGTTATTACCAAGCGCACATTAGTGAAAGGGGTTCCTTCAGCACACATCTTTGGTTTCTTCTTGTCTTCGAACTCTGGTGTCGTACATTTCTGGACATTTAAAATAAGCGAGAGAAATGTTGAAATTATGTCATCGGCTCCTATAAGCGTTATTATTCTCACATGGCAGGAAGAATGTAACCTGGCGGCCTGTTTGGATAGCGTAACAGGATGGGCCGATGATGTATTTGTGGTGGACTCCTTCAGCACCGACAGGACAATGGCTATAGCCAATCAGAAGGGCGTCCGTGTTGTCCAGAACCGTTTCGAAAATATGGCACAGCAACGCAATTGGTCATTATCCCAACTACCTCTTAAAACAGAGTGGGTTATGTTCTTAGATGCTGACGAACGCCCCACCGCAGAACTCAAGGATGAGTTGGCCAGAAAGCTCCCCACATTTTCAATTGAGATTGCCGGTCTCTATACTAAACGACGTTTTATCTGGCTGGGGAAATGGCTCAGGCATGGCGGTATGTATAAAAAGGTTCTACGCATAGTGCGGCGCGACCGGGCGCGGGTGGAAATGGCAGGGCGGAGGGAATATATGAGGGTGCAGGGGAACACTCTCCTTTTAAATAACGATTTGCTTCATGACGACAGAAAGGGGGTGGCCGATTGGATTAACAAACACAATAGGTTTTCAGACCAAGAAGTAGATGAGATAGCTAATACGGCAAAGAAAAAAGCTTTAACTGACATGTGTTTAAAGGACCCGGCATTCCAAGAGACAGAGGGGTCAAGGATTATAATCATAAGAAAATATTGGAATCGTCTTCCCCTTTTTATACGTCCACATTTGAGTTTTTTTATCAAATATTTCCTTATGCTTGGATTTTTGGATGGAATAGCTGGATTCACTTACCATTTTTTTCATGATTTTTGGTATCCAATGCTTGTAGATATAAAGTATTTGGAGCGACGATGCAAAAATATATATTAAATTCAATTAGATGATAAATAAATATAACACTACATAATATCCTATAAAAAACATTTGCCGCATATGATGGTTTCATCGTTGCCCCCATAGAAAGCGCTGCGTCGGAATGATTGACTATAATCCAAGTCCTTTGCTTCAATGCCTTTCCCGTGCCATCCTTCCCAGGTGTGCTTTGCAAATGGAATGGTTCGTCGTATCCTCCCGGTAACATGAACACAGGAAAGGGGGGATGCCGTGGCGAAGCAGGGAGGTGGGGGGAAGCGTCCCGGCCCTCGGGGGCAGGAGAGGGCAGGGAGGGAAGGGGCCGTCCCGGTCCGGCCTGACCCCGGCGGCAGCGGGGGTCCGGGGTCCCGGGCGGCGGACACCACGCACCGGCGGCAGTCCGGCTGCGGCCATGAGGAAAGGCATGGAATCTGAAGTAACCATTTTGCTGGAAAACCAGGCAGGCCCGGCCCCGGAGTGGGTGCGCCTGCTGCCCCTGGGGGAGGTGGCCCTGGGGGACGGGCGGGAGCCCCTGGCGGTGGACGCCGAGGCCCTGGCGGACCTGGTGGATCGCTTTGAGGAGCGGGGTCTGGACCTGGTCATCGACTACGAACACCAGACCCTGTCGGGCGGGAAGGCCCCGGCCGCGGGCTGGATCAGGGAGCTGGAGGCCCGGGACGACGGCCTCTGGGCCCGGGTGGAGTGGACCGACACGGCCCGGGAGCATCTCGCGGCCCGGGAATACCGCTATTTCTCGCCGGTGCTGCGCCTGGAGGACAAGACCCGCAGGCCCCTGGCCCTGCTGCACGCGGCCCTGACCAACACCCCGGCCATCAACGGCCAGACGCCGCTGGTGGCCAAGAGCGGGGTGGAGGGGGGAAGAAGCAGTCAGCCGGCAGCAGTCCGCAGTCCGAAGGGGGGAGCGTCCGGTGAAGCGGAGGGACAAATCCCCCCTACCCCCCCTTTCATCAAGGGGGGAACCTATGGAAAAGGGTTGGAGGACCTCCCCACCGACTCCCCTGGGGCCACAGGGGGGGCAGGGGAAAGTGAGGGCGGGCTGAGGGCGGACCGGGAGCAGGCAGCCCCGGGAAGAGGGAACGGGCTCGGGGCGGAATGGGCCCTGGGCGCAGCGCCGGAGGCGGACCGGGAGCCCCTGGGGGAGGTGGCCCGGCTGCTGGACCTGCCCCGGGACGCGGGCCTGTCCCGCATCAGGGGGGCCATCCTGGCCCTGCGCCGCAACCTGGAGCACCTGGCGGGCGCGCACGCGCAACTGGCCGCGCTCAGGGGCAACCTGGCCGAACGGGAGATCAACGCCGCGGTGGAGCACGCCCTGGCCACCGGCAAGATTCAACCCTGCCAGCAGGAGGAGGCGCTCAGCTTCGCCCGCCGGGACCTGGAGGGCTTCAAGACCTTTGTGGAGCAGTCCCTCCCCCAGGTCCCCCTGGCGCCGCTGCCTCCCTGGCAGGAGGAGCCGGCCCGGCCCCGGGAGGAAGGCCCCGCCCGGTCGAGCCGCATGGCGGTGTGCCGGGCCCTGGGGGTGGCGCCGGAGGACTTCGCGGCCCGGGAGCGGCGCCTGCGGGACGAGCGGCTGTTGTGAGGGGGAGGCGGGGGGGACAGGAGACGCAGGGGCCAAGGAATGGCGGGATGCGCTTCGCTTTCCCGCCCTACCGGGCTACCGGGCTGTGACGGGGGTGCAGAAAGCGGCGGGATGCGCTCTCGCTTTCCCGCCCTACACAGACTTTCCCGAGTAGTCGCACCGGGGCCGTTGGCTTAACCGGAAATCATGAAAAGCCTGGTTATGGCGCCCGGTGCGCACCATACGCAAAGTCGGGCTCACCCGGAAAGCAGGCACAATTCCCCCCTCCCCCAACCCCCTCCCACCGTGGGGAGGGGGCTGAAAAACATGTTCATGCAAAATCCTTACCGGACAGCGCTGACACCAGACCATACCGGACCTTGCCAGGCCATATCTGATCTTATCGGGTCACATGGGGGCCCAGAGGGCTGCAGGGAAGGAATGGATTTTCCTACTATACATAGAGCTTCTTGCAAAACTTCCGCCGCGGCGGTAGGGTTTCCGAAACATCATGGTGCGCGGTGCGCACCCTACAGATCCTCCGATGTTCCGGCCCCCCTGTAGGGTGCGCACCGCGCACCATGAAAGAGGTTGGAATCTTGCAGAGCCTTTTCAAAACCGCCGGCCCTTTCCCAGGACAAAGGGAGAATTTTGCAAGAGCCTCCATAGTGTCATAATTAGATGGACATAAAAAAACCGTCGAAACCGTAGGGCGGGAAAGCGCAGCGCATCCCGCCGTGGGCGAATTCATCTTATGCTGTCAAACTGGGCAGCACCAGTTGGAAAAGACGGTCAGCGTGTCCAATTATTTATGACGCTATGTATAAAACCTAATGGCAGCATGACTGCATAATCAGGAAAGGAAATCATGATCGTTGACGCTGAGGCATTG
>VGSX01000011.1 GCA_016874895.1 Deltaproteobacteria bacterium | reverse complement strand
AGTCCAAGGTCAAAAAGGCCAGGGGCATTAATTCTTTATCTGAAACCCGTTCCGCTTCCGGATAAAAAAAGTGCAAAAAGACCCGGCGGATGTTGGTTTCCAGGAAGACTACCGGTTCTTCATAAGCAAAAGCCAGCACTGCCCCGGCGGTGGCGGCGCCGATGCCCGGCAGGGATTCCAGGGTCTTCCGGTGAGCCGGCAGGCGGCCGTAAAAATCCTGAACCACCCGCTGGGCCAGGGCTTGCAGGCTTTTGGCCCGGCGGTTATACCCCAGCCCCTGCCAGGCCAGCAGAATATCCCGCAAGGAGGCCTGGGCCAGGTGGGAAACACTTGGGAACTGCTTTAAAAACGAGCCGTATTGGGTGACCACCCGCTCCACCGGGGTCTGCTGCAGCATGACCTCGGAGACCAGAATCTCATAAGGATCGTTTGTTTCCCGCCAGGGCAGGGACCGGCCGTTTTCCTGAAAATAGTGGTAAATGAGCTCTTGAAAGGAAGTGATGAGCTCCGGGGTTAAACCGGTCTGCTGAAATTTGCGTCCGATGTCCACTGCCCGTGATACTGTCTTATTCATCTCCCACCTTGCCTTGGCGGCTTTATGACCGAAAGAAAAATGATGGGCAAACCTGAGCTGCATCATGAAAACCATGGGGCGGCGCCAAGGCCGCCCCATGGTTTTAGGCCATCTGAAAATTTCTGATAAATTGCCCGATTTGGGTTCCCAAATAAACGCACTTGATGTTGCGCAGACAATCTTCCGCGTCTTTTTTTTCTAAGTGGGTGGTCATTTCGTGCTGGTCTTTTTTGAGCTTGACAATATAGGCATCCTTGCCGACATCGAAATCCAGGCTGAGAATGATGCCGTGCTGGTCGATTTCAGGGTACATTTCTTCAATTTTCGTTTTCACTGCGGCTGGGGTGAAGCTCATGGGCGTTCCTCCTGTATGAATTGATTTCGGACTGCAAGACCTCGGCCAGCCCGGGGCTGGCATTGATTACGCAGAGAATAAAATTATCACAAGGTAATTCTGCCATTAATCCCCTTTCCAGCAGGAGAAAGGATCAGGGTGAGAGCGAAAATGGGCTAATCCTGCCAACGGATGGCGGAGGCGGGACAGGAATCCATCGCCTCCTGGATGAGATCTTCGGGGCCGCCCTCGGGTGTTATGACCTCGGACTTTTGCTTGCTGTCATTGAGGGCGAAAACCTCGGGACAGATGCTGGCGCAGGTGCCGCAAAAAATGCAGGCTTCTTCATCAATGACCACCCGGCGGGACATAACCACCTCCTTGCGAACGAACAACCATTTTCAAACAAAAGGCGTTGAGAAATCTGCTTTCAGCAGAAAAAAAAGATCGGGTCAGGCATGCGGCAAATTCAGGAACAGAAAGATTTCTAACTCCGCCCAGAATTGCCATGGTGAAAAAAAAGGAGTTTTGAGCACCCCTGTGCTATATAACTTTAAGTAAGCATCTAAAACAGGTCGGTCAAGACCTCTCCGCTTCTGGGGTCTGATGAGATATTACCGCAAGTTGGCAATCGGCCTTTTAGTTGAACGCATGTGAGTCGTTCCTGGAGGCATCATGGATGCCTGCGCTCTGGTTAGGGAAGCTCTCTGCCGTTTTTCGTCATAAGGGAGGTTTTCCCGGCGGATTGAAGAAATCCAGGCCGAATTTAACTCTTGCGGGCAGACATCTCGTGATTAGAGGTTGGCATATCAATGTCGCAGGAACTTCTGATTAACAGATTAATAGACCTGGCCCGCCAGGCCCGGCAAGCCGCCTACGCCCCCTATGCCGATTTTAAGGTGGGGGCCGCGGTCTTGACCGCCGACGGCCGGGTGTTCACCGGCTGTAACATCGAAAACGCTTCTTACGGAGCGACCATCTGCGCCGAGCGGGTGGCCATTTTTTCCGCAGTGGCCGCGGGCCAGAGGCAGATCGCGGCCCTGGCGGTCATCGCCGACACCCCGAAACCGGTTGCCCCCTGCGGCCTCTGCCGCCAGGTGCTGCAGGAATTCGGACCGGACTGCCAGGTGATCATGGCCAACCTGGCCGGAGAATATCAGGTGGTCCCCATGGCCCAGCTTTTCCCGTACCCCTTTGACTTATCCCGGTAGCATATAGCCCTCAGGCTTGTTCAGGCTTCTAAAACCCTTCCCAAAAAAATTCCTCAGATCCCCTCGGAGGTTTGTCAAGGGTCTCTTTTTCAGATAGAATCTTTGCCGAAGCCAATCTCAGGAGCCTAAGGAACAGGGGGATCAGCACATGAACGACATCAAAAAAATGTACCGCACCGTCATGGACGACCATTTTCCGGAAAAGATCAAGATTGAATTCGGCGACCAGAAGCTGAAATACCGCAAACGCACCTGGAAGCTGCCGGACGACAAGACCGGGGAGCTCATTGAAAAAGGCCTGCGCTACGGCGAGAATCCGGGGCAGGAGGCGGCCTTGTACGAACTGGTGAAGGGCCACCTGGAGCTGGGGGAATGCCGCTTTCTGGAGCCGGGCTACGGCATGGTGAGCGCCATCGATGAGGCGGCCATGCTCCAGGCCGGGAAACATCCCGGCAAGACCAACCTCACAGATATAGACAACTCCTTGAATATCATAAAGTTTTTGCTGAAAAAGCCCTGCGTCGTCATCGTCAAGCACAATAACCCCTGCGGTGTGGCCTACGGCGACACCCTGGCCCAGGCCTACGACCGGGCCAACATGGCGGACCGCATCGCCGCTTTCGGGGGCGCCGCAGTCTTCAATCGGGCCATGGACAAGGCCACTGCGGAGCTGGTGGTGCAGAACTACCTGGAGGTGATCGCCGCGCCGGACTATGAAGAAGGCGTGGTGGACATCCTTAAGGTCAAAAGAGACCTGCGCATCGTCCAGGTGCCCCGTTTTGATAAGCTGGCGGAACTGCGCACCAAACGCTTCGTGGAATTCAAAAGCCTCAATGACGGCGGCCTCATCGTGCAGCAGTCGCCCCTGAACGCCATCCTGGAAGTGACGGATTTCCAACCCGCCGTGGCCACCCACCAGGGGGTGGAATACCGCACCCGCCCGGCCACTGCGGCGGAACTGGAAGACCTCCTCTTCGGCTGGCAGGTGGAGCAGGGCGTGACCTCCAATTCCGTCCTCTACGTCAAGGACGGCTGCACCGTGGGCATCGGCACCGGGGAACAGGACCGGGTGGGGGTAGCTGAAATCGCCATTTACAAGGCCTACACTAAGTACGCGGACGCCCTGTGCTTCAAAAAGCTGGGGAAGGCCTACAAAGACCTGGAACTGGAGATCGAACAGGGCAAGGCCGACAAGCACCTGAAAGAGGAAATCGACGCCCAGACCAGAACGGATAAGGGCGGGCTCATCGGCGCGGCCATGATCTCCGACGCCTTCTTCCCCTTCCGGGACGGGGTGGACGTGGCCCTGCGCCAGGGCATCCAGGCCATCGCCCACGCCGGGGGCTCGCTGCGGGACTACGAGTCCATCCAGGCCTGCAACGAGGCCCAGCCCCCTGCGGCCATGGTCTTCACCGGGCAGCGAGCCTTCAAGCATTAAGTTCAGTTATCAGGGGCCCGGAGGCGGTGATCAGCCGGCAGTGTTCCAAGGTCGATAACCGGTTCCCCGGCCCCTGGCCGAAGACCCGGCTCTGTTGGACCTCTCCCGCCTCGCTGCTTCCCCGTATGGTGACTTGTTGGCGTCTGATCGATCGCTTACCTGTTTGAATGGGGGGGACTGTAGGGGAGTTTTTGGGAAGAATGGATAAAAATTAATTGCAATAAATAAAATTTTTTTATATGATTAGTTTTTTAGGTAAATAAGGAGGCAGGTTCCATGGCTCGATTCTGTGAAGTCTGCGGCAAGGGGCCGCAGGTCGGCAATAATGTCTCACATGCCAACAACAAAACCAAACGGCGGTGGCTGCCCAACCTGCGGCGGGTGCGGGCGGTGCAAAAAGGCCAGGTGAAATATATCCAGGTGTGCACCCGGTGTCTGCGTTCCGGGCGGGTGGTCAAACCGGCCTGAGGCTGCCGGGGCACAGTTCGCTCTAGTGACAGGTGCAGAAAATGGTTTAAGCCCCAATCACCTCGCCCCCTGTGGGAGAGAGGGTGAGGGGGGAAGCTTTGAACTTTGAACCTAACCTTCAGGCGTTCGTGGTATTATTCTGTCTTACCTTCTTTGGCAAAGACACCCAGCTCGCCGAAGTCCTCAATGATAAGTTTCCCATCTTTTATTTTGCCCAGTAGTACTGCTCCATCCGGATTCACCATTTGAATAGTACCGTCCCGTAATAACGACCATTTTCCGCCGGTAAACGTTTTATCAGCAAAAAACTCCATCCAGATAATGGGAGATTTGGTGTTGGTCCATTTTCCCACCACGTCTTTTTCCGATACTGCAGAACAGGATACTATGAACATTAGAGCTAATATCAGAAAAATCCAGGCTGATGGCTTGGGGCCTCTCATAAGTAAACCTCCTAACATTATTTAATTACCGGAAACCGGCCTTTACCGCATTACCCGGTTGACACTGATGACGTTTTTAACTCTCTTGATGGCGCTGAGCACCTTGGCCAGATGGGTGGTGTCGGTGACTTCGATGGTGAACCAGGACAGGCCCTTCTGGTCCACCGTGGTTTCGATGCTGGCCTTGAGGACATTGGCCTCGGCCTGTTTCAGGGCCACGCTGATGTCGGCCAGGAGTCCTGGTTTGTCCACCGAGATAACCTGGATGCGGACGGGATGCCGGCCTCCGGCCACCCCGTCCCATGCGGCCGGCAGGTGGCGCATGGACTCGGTGCGGGCCAGCACCGGGCATTCCTCCCGGTGAATGGTTACCCCTTTGCCTCGGGTGATGTAGCCCATGATGGCGTCGCCGGGGATGGGGTTGCAGCAGTGTGCCAGATTGATGAGGATATCGTCCAGGCCCTTGACTTTGATGCCGCCCCGGTCCGCTGCGGTGGCTTTGGCCACCGTTTTGGAGGGGACCTCGGCTTCCACGGGCGCCTGCTCTTCCTTGGGCAGCAATCGGGTAATCACCTGGTTGGCGGAGACCTTGCCGAATCCCACCCCGGCCAGCAGATCGTCGATGCGCACATAGGACATTTCCCGGGCCACCCGCTGCAGGTCTTCCCCTGATTTGAGCAACTTACCCAGGTTCAGGCCGGCCTTGCGCATTTCCCGCTCCAGGATTTCCCTGCCCAGAGTTATGCTCCTCTCCCGTTCCACGGTTTTTAGCCACTGTTTGATTCTGCCCCGGGCCCGGGTGGTTTTGACGAACTGGAGCCAGTCCCGGCTGGGGGTGTGGGAGGGGGAAGTTATAATTTCCACGATATCGCCGTGTTGCAGCTCATGTTTCAGGGGGACCATGCGACCGTTGACCTTGGCGCCGGTGCATTGGTGACCCACTTCGCTGTGGATGGCGTAGGCGAAATCCACCGGGGTGGAGCCCTTGGGCAACTCTTTGATCTCCCCCTTGGGGGTGAAGACAAACACATCTTCGGGATAAAGCTCCATCCGCACGGTGTTGAGAAAATCCTGGGGGTTGGTCAGGTCTTTCTGCCACTCGATGATCTGCCGGAGCCAGGAAAAGCGCAGGTTATCGTCCTGCTGCACCTGACGTCGCTCTTTGTAGGCCCAGTGGGCCGCGATGCCTTCTTCAGCGATCTTATCCATCTCCTGGGTGCGGATCTGGATTTCCATCCTCTCGCCGTAAGGACCGATGACAGTGGTATGCAGGGAGCGATACTGGTTGGTTTTGGGCATGCCGATATAGTCTTTGAACCTACCCGGGACCGGCCGCCACAGGGAATGGATCAGGCCCAGGGTTTCATAGCACTCGGCCAGAGTCTGCAGGATGATTCGGAAGGCGATGAGATCATAAACCTGGTCCAGGCTGATCCGTTGGGCCTGCATCTTGCGGTAGATGCCGAAATAATGCTTGGAACGGCCTTTGACCTCTCCTTTGAGACCCTGCGAGGCCAGTTTCTCCTGGATCATGGCGGTAATTTCTTTGATATACTGTTCCCGTTCGCCCCGCTTCCGGGCCAATCCATCCTGGATCTGCTGATAGATTTCGGGTTCTAGATAATAAAAGGCCAGGTCTTCCAGTTCGGCCTTGAGGCGGCCCATACCCAGGCGGCCGGCCAAGGGGGCGAAGATATCCAGGGTTTCCCGGGCCACCCGTTTCTGACTCTCCGGCTTCATGTAGCCCAGGGTGCGCATATTGTGGACCCGGTCGGCCAGCTTCACCAGGATGACCCGGATGTCATGGGACATGGCCAGGATCATCTTGCGGATGTATTCCGCCTGCTGGTCGATCTTTTTATCGAAGGAGATCTGGCTGATCTTGGTGACGCCGTTAATTATATCGGCCACTTCCTCGCCGAAGAGCTCGTCCAGGTCGTCCAGGCTGGTGTTGGTGTCCTCCACGGTATCGTGCAGGAGGCCGCAGACCACGGAAACCGAGTCCAACCCCATCTGAGCGATGAGGTAGGATACTTCCAGGGGGTGGGAAAGATAGGGTTCGCCGCTCAGCCGCGTCTGGCCTTCATGGGATTGGGCCGAAAAAACATAGGCTTTCTGAATAAGGGAAATATCGGCCTCGGGGTGATGAACCAGGACTTCATCGATGATGTCATTGATGCGGATGATTCTGACTGCCATGGCGGCCTTTGATTAGGGGAGCATCTCCATCCGGAGGCGGTCCTGGAGAAACCCCGGCAAGGCATTGAGGGGCACCAACTGCATTTCCCGGGTGCGGCGATGACGCACTTCCGCTGCTTCCCGGGCCAGGGTTTTGGGGCCCAGAACCACCCGGAAAGGGATGCCCAGCAGATCGCCGTCTTTGAATTTTATGCCGGGACGCTCATCCCGGTCGTCAAACAAAACTTCCAGTCCGAGAGCAGTAAGCTCTTCGTAAAGCGGTTCGGCCACGCCCATGGTGTGGGTGTCATTAACTGCAATGGGAACCAGCAGCACCTGGAACGGCGCCAGGGGCACCGGAAAGATAATGCCGTCGGCATCGTTGTTCTGTTCGATGGCCGCGGCCACGATGCGGCTGACACCGATGCCGTAGCAGCCCATATACATGAGCTGTTCCTGGCCCTGGGCGTCCAGGTAGGTGGCGTTCATGGCCTGGGAATATTTATAGCCCAGCTTAAAAACATGCCCCACTTCGATGCCCCGGAGAAATTCCAGGGCACCGCGGCAGCGGGGGCAGAAGTCGGAGGGGGCCACCTGGCGCAGGTCGGCAAATTCCCGGATGCCTAAATCCCGTTCGATATTCACATTGATATAGTGGTGCTGATCCTCGTTGGCCCCCGCCGCCAGGTTGGCCGTGGAACGGAGACTGTGATCGGCGTAGAGAGGGAGCTGCAGACCCAAAGGGCCGGCAAAACCCACGGGAGCCCTGGTTTCCCGCTGCACCACGGCCTCTGTGGCCAGGTTAACATCCTGCACTTTAAGGAAATTTTTCAGCTTGACCTCATTGACCTCGTGATCGCCCCGGAGCAGCACTGCCACCACCCCGGCCTCGGTCTCATAGAGCAACGTTTTAAGGACCTTTTCCACCGGCAATTGTAGAAAATCCGCCACCTCCGTCACCGTGCGGACCTCCGGGGTGTATACTTTCTCCAGGGGCGCAGGGGGGTCGCTGCCAGGGTTTGACGGCGGCGCGACCTGGGCCTTCTCCAGATTGGCGGCATAGGCGCAGGCGGTGCAGGAAACCACGACGTCTTCCCCGGTTTCGGCCAACACCATGAATTCGTGGGAAAAACTGCCGCCGATGGGGCCGGAGTCGGCCTCCACGGTTTTAAAGCGCAGGCCGCAGCGGCTGAAGATGCGCCCGTAGGCCTCATACATAGCCTGATAGGTCTCATCCGCCCCGGCTTCGGTGGCGTCGAAGCTGTAGCCGTCTTTCATGATGAATTCCCGGCCCCGGATGAGGCCGAACCGGGGCCTGATTTCATCCCGGAACTTGGTCTGGATCTGATACAGATTGAGGGGCAGTTGCCGGTAGGAGTGCACCTCCCGACGCACCAGGTCGGTGATTACCTCTTCATGGGTCGGCCCGAAGCAGTAGTCCCGGTCATGCCGGTCCCGGAAACGCAGCAGTTCCTTGCCGTAAACCTGCCAGCGGCCCGATTCCTGCCACAGTTCCGCCGGCTGCACGGCCGGCAGCAGCACTTCCTGGGCCCCGGCCCGGTTCATCTCTTCCCGGACAATGGCTTCCACCTTGCGCAAAACCCTCAAGCCCACGGGGAGGTAGTCATAAATGCCGGAAGCCAGCTTGCGAATCAGGCCGGCCCGCAACAGCAACTGGTGTGAGATGGTTTCCGCTTCCGCCGGCGTCTCTTTCAGGGTGGGAAGCAACATCCTGGCATAACGCATGCAACTCTCCTTGCCGCCTCGGGGGAATCGGGCGCGAACCTTTACAGTGGTCTGCTTTATCTGACCACCCAGACCGGCACGATCCTTTTTAACTCAAGCATTACTTATTCGTAAACATTCAGCGGTCAGCTAACAAAGAAACTTATCAGGATAAAATGGCTGATTTTCGGCGTGTTCCCAAAATTGAGTTAACTCATTGTTTTTGCTGAAAGCTGATTGCCGAGAGCCGAACGCCTACATCTATACTATATCTTATTTTACTAAAGAGGGAAACGAGGTTTTCACGGTTTCACCGGGGCCAGGACCCTTCGGCAGGCAAGCTCATAGGCCTGTTCCATGAGGGACTCCAGATTAATGACATCTTCCTGATTATAACGCAGCAGCAGGTCCCGGGCGGCTCGGTCTCCCCGCCGGGAACGCTCCCACAACAGCACCGCGTCATAGCCGTCCAGACCGGCCAGGTCGGAGGGACGGTCCAGGCCGAACTGCGGCTCGATTCTTTTCAAGCCGCCCTTGAAACCCAGGCGGGCCAGGACAAAGCGCAGGTCGATGTGGGTCTGCCGGAAGCCTCGGCCCTCGAAAAAGGCCTGCAACACCGGCAGATCGAATTGAGAGCCGTTAAAAGTCACCAGCATCTTATAATTATCGATGATCTCCAGGAAATCCCAAAGATTTTCGCCCTGCACGAATTGGTGGAAATTTTGCCCGTCATAAAGGCCGATGACCGTCACCCACAGATGCGGCCAGTGCGAGCCGGTGGTTTCGATGTCCACATAAGCCGTTTGCGGCTGGTATTGCTTAAACAGTCGCCAGCGCTCCCCGGGCGGCAGTCGTCTCCCAAAATAGGACGGATGGTCCAGATGCCCCAGGGATTGCTCCAGCTGGCGTTGCAAGTCAGTGAGCCGCAGGGGATTCAGACCCGGAACGGCCCGGGCGGCCAAAAAATCCTCCCAGGTGTGCAGCCCCTGCCGCCAGAAATGGAGCTCCGTGGCCGGCCCCACCTGGGGGAGGTGAATAAATGTCTTCTTCAACATGGAGACGGACAGCCTTCCCGGTTATCTTGCTTTAATACTATATAGTAACAAAAAATCATTCCTTTGCAAGGCAAGGCCGTGCCTGTTTGTGACCCTATGATCAGAACGGTATCTTTTGATGATCTCACGGAACTTTTCGGGATCATTACCGATGGCGCTTAGGCTCATCTCGGCGTCATCCCCACTGATTGCTGCCATGAACCGTATATGTCCCTAAAGGAGCTGCCGGCTGAACTGGCTGCCGGGATGAAATTCTGGTGCGGGTCGGCGACGGGGCGTTTTCTGCGGGCCGAACTAATCAATATTTATTTCCGGGAACTGGCGTCCGGTCGGAGGGGGAGGTTGTTGGGCTTCCAGTCTTTCCAGTCGGGCTACGATATCCTCCAGGAGGGCCAGGCGCTCGTTGATCTTCCAGTACCAGCAGTTGAATTCCCGTAGAAGGAGCCAAAAAACCGCAGCCCCGGCGGCCAGGAGAATGTAGCCGAGGTCTATTCCTATAATTTGCATACCGTCAGATTATACGTCCAGCTCGGAAATATCCGGATATTGTCGATGGTTTTCGGCATAATCCAGACCGTAACCCACCAGGAAGCCTTTTTCCACAGTAAACCCCACATAATCAAGGGGGATGGCGATGGCCCGGCGCTCCCGCTTATCCGTCAGACAACAGACCTTTAAACTCCTGGGGCCTTGCTTTCTGAGGTGCTGCAGCAGGAAATCCAGGGTCAGGCCGCTGTCGATGATGTCTTCCACCACGAGGACGTTACGATCCTGGAGGGGGAGTTCCGCATCCAGGGTGATCACCACCCGGCCGGAGGAGGTTGAGCTCTCACCATAACTGCGCAAGCGGACAAAATCCACCCGGACCGGCATGGTGAGCAACCGGATAAGATCGGCCAAAAAGATGAAAACGCCCTTCAAGACGCCGATGAGGATGATTTCCTGGCCGGCGTAATCACGGTTGATCCGGGCAGCCAGCTCCCGAAGTCGCACCTGAATCTGCTCCCGGGTAATAACGGGCCTGATGGCTGACGGCATGGCGTTTCCCTCACTGGCGTTTTGCACTCTGCCAGGGATAAATAATCGGTGGTGATCTGTCACATATCGGTCAATAGGCCATGAGGCGATAAGCGGGGTGGGGACTTCCCCACCCCTTGGGTTACATACCGCAGCTCTTGGCAATACGGACGGCTTCCCGGATCATCTGGTTGGTATACCCCCATTCGTTGTCGTACCAGCTTAATATTTTTACTAAATCGCCGTCCACCACGATGGTGCCGGTGGGGTCGAAAATAGAGGCCCGGCTGTCGCCGATGACATCGGAGGAGACGATTTCATCCTCGGCATACCCCAGGACGCCTTTGTAACGGGGACCTTCGGATTCTTCCTTGAAAATCCGGTTGATTTCCTCCACAGTGGTGGCCCGGGCCGCCAGCAGGACAATGTCCACCAGGGAGCCCACGGGCACCGGGCCGCGCACTGCCAGGCCGTCGAATTTGCCCTTGAGCTGGGGGAGGGCCACTGCGGTGGCCTTGGCCGCGCCGGTGGACGTGGGCACGAAATTGGCGGCGCCGGCCCGGCCGCGTCTGACTTTCTTAGCCGGCCCATCCACGATGGCCTGGGACGAGGTATAAGCATGGATGGTGGTCATGAGGGCCTTTTTGATGCCGATGTGGCGGTCAAAAATCTCCATGACGGGAGCAATGCAGTTGGTGGTGCAGCTGGCGCTGGAAATAATCCGACATTCGCCCTCCGGGGTGTTGACACAGTGCACCACCATGGGAACGTCGCCGCCGCCCTTGACAGGGGCCGACAGGATAACGTTTTTGGCCCCGGCCGTGATGTGTTTTTCCAGTCCCTCCTGAGAGGTGAAAACGCCGGTGCATTCGAACACGAAATCGATATTCATGGCCTGCCAGGGCAGTTGGGTGGGATCTTTTTCACTGAGGAATTTAATTTCCCGGTCCCCCACGTGCAGGACGCCGTGGCCGGCCGACACCGGTTTATCATAGCGGCCGTAAACCGTATCATAGCGCAGGAGATAAACCAGGTTGTCCAGGGCCATGAGATCATTTACGGCGATCAGATCGAGTTCCGGGGTGTCCTGGATGATCTTCAGGGCTGCCCGGCCGATTCTGCCCATGCCATTAATTGCCACCTTTGCCATCGTCGACCTCCTTTGAAGCAGTTACTGCTCGTCAATTTGGGATTAAGGTCTCTAGAGGCTTTCAGCTATCAGCTGTCAGCTTTCAGAAAAATCGAGGCGTAAAACCAAATATGCAACAATCAGGTAGATATCATGCCTGCTGACCAAGTAGCCGCGCATTGTTCCACCCTGAGGGTTATCTGTTGAGAAAATTGTAGGTTAATTCCAGGTTTCGCAGGTGGTAAATTGCCGCTCGCAGGTGGGCTTTCTGGGATAGGTTCAGTTCCCGCACGGCCTCCTGCTGCAACTTAACAGCCATATCCTGCTGCCCCTGGGCTTCCATCTGGTCGCTTCGCCTCTGCTTCTCCAGGCCCGATTGCTCCAACCTCTGGCCCTGGGCCGAGCTGTCCTCGCCCATCTTGTTGTTCACATTCCACTGTTCTTCCTGCCGGGAAGTGAGCTCCATGGTCTTCATTTTCTCCGGCATTTCCTTCTGCAGGATGCCAAAGAGAGAATTTGCCTCTTTTATCAGTGACTTAGCTTCGGCAGTGTAATTGCCCGCCAGTTTTTTTTCGGCGCTGTCCACGGCAGCGACAGCCCGTTTGTAAATCTGGGCGTGGTCCTGGGGCGGGGTCTGCGCCGCCAGTCCTTGTGGGTTCAGTCCCAAACAGCATACCATCAGCAACAGAATCAATATCTTCAACCATCCTGAATGCATACGTATCTCTCCTCTGAATCGTTAACATTGTGATCTCTGCCAAGATTCCTCTATGGCCTGTGACCCTTAATCCGTTTCGTTACGATCCCGACGGCGCCACGGGCTTTTTCTTGATATCCGGCTGTACCTCGGGGGGTAGGGGAGGATCAACGGGTTTGGTGACGATCTCACCAGAATAAAGGCGGTTGCTGATAGGGGAGAGGACTTCCGCCCGAGGGGGATAGAGGGTAACGTCCTCGGCCACGCCATCCCGCTCTTTAACCACCTGGTGAACCCGGCGCCAATCTACTCTGTCGGCCAACTGCTTGTTTTTAATCAGAGTCTCTACATCCTTGAGCAGATTAGGCGCTTTTTTATAGACGTCGCGATGCACTTCCAAAAACACCCGGTTATCCGAAGTTACGGCCAATTTTATAGGTTTATACATGATTTTCACGGGGGTGCCAACTTCTATCAGGGGAAAAAGTTCTTCGATTTCATCCGGCAGCATCCGCAGGCAGCCGTGGGAAGCAAAGTGGCCGATGCTCCACGGTTTGATGGTGGCGTGGAAGCCCACCCCCGGCGCCGAGGTGGCCATCCAGTAGGCCCCCAGGGGGTTTTTGGGTCCTGGGGGCACCTCCGTAACCACGGGTAATCCCTTGGCCCACATGTAATCCTGAATGGAGATGGGCACCCGCCAGGTGGGGTTCTTAGCTTTGTTTAGTATCTTGTAATTCCCGGTGGGGGTCTGCCAGTCGGTTCTGCCGGCAGCCAGGGCGTAGCGCCGGCGCAAAACGCCGTTTTCAAAATGGTAGACCGCCAATTCCGGGAGGTTCACCACCAGGCCGTCCGTCAAGTCGTTGGGTAGAATAAAGGTGTTATTAAGCCTGAGGACGGTTCCCGGCTTCAGGGTGTCCGGATTTTTTAAGTTATTCTGCTTGGCCAGCACTCGCCAGCGCATGGCCCGACGCTGGGCGATGGCGGGCAGCCGGTCTCCCTTTTTTACCGTGTATTCCTCCCACCCCCCGCCTAACTCACTGTACAGATCAGGATTGATTATAGTGTCGGCCCACCCAATGCCTGTGCAGACCAGGGAACAGGCCAGTACCACCAGAAAGCTTTTCCACCCCCGAGACCCCATCGTTTCTCCCAAACCTCCCTTATTCTGGCAGCCTCCTCCTTCCCCTAAGAGGCGGCGCCGTAAGAGCCGATATTATTTATCTGCAGACCTAAATGTGTTTCGCCTGAATCGCCTGCCATTCAGGTTAAAAGCCGCTAAATCTGTCCGTCCTTAAAAGTTCACGCTGTAGGGCGGGAAAGCGTAGCGCATCCCGCCTTTGAACTGAAAAGTTCACCATGTAGGGCGGGAAAGCGTAGCGCATCCCGCCTTTGAACTGTCCTCTAATAATCCAGGTCGACGCAATAAGGAAAATGGTCCGAAGGATAGCGGTTGGCTTGATTATACGTGATGATCCGGGCGGTTTTCAAGAAAAAAGGCTCGGTCAGGAGGATCCAGTCGATCCGGCCGCCGAAGTATTTTCCATCAAAGCCGTGGTGGGTGGAGACGCCGTTTTCGGGTTGCTGCAACACCTCCCAACTGTCCCGCAACCGGCTGCCCGGCCCGGTTAAGGTCCGGTGGACCTCCGAGGACGGCTGATCATTGAAATCCCCCGCCAGAATGGCCGGTTCCTCTAAGCGCCGGAACAGGTCCCGGAGCATTATCGCTCCCTGTATCCGGGCCATACCGGAGATGTGATCCAGGTGGGTGTTGGCGAAATAAAACCACAGGTCCCGCCGGACTTCCCGAAACAGGCCATACGTGACCATGCGGGGGAAGGCGCTGTCCCAGCTTTTGCTGCGATGCACCTGGGGGGTCTCCGACAGCCAGAACTCATTCCCCTCCCCCGGCACGATGGTCTCGGATTGATAAAAGATGGTGGGATACTGGCAGGTGGGATCAATGTCCCGGTGTTGGATAAAGGGCGCGTAGCCGGTGAGGTGCGTGGCCAAATACTCCAGTTGGGGCACCGTCACCTCCTGGGCCGCGATGAGATCGGGGCTCCAGGCCCAGATGGTTTCCAGCACCAGTTCCTTCCGAAACTCCCATCGGTTGGGGCCGTCCTCGGGGTTGGCGAACCTGATGTTAAACGTCATGAGGCGCATGGGCATATCCTGGTTATAACGAGGCCTGACAAGGTGGGCCTCTCCTCGCTCCGGAACGCAGGGATTAACGGGGCAACCATGGTGAAGCGGACCGCAGCACCCGCCCGCCTCACGAAACAAACGGCACTGCGATATTTTTGGGAAACAACAGGTCCTGACTCTGGCGCAGAAAGTAGGCATCGGTCATGGAAGCCAGGAAATCCCGCACTATTTCCGCCGGCCGGTGTTCCTGCCGGTAATTTTCACCCATGTGGAGCAAAAAATCAGTCCAGATGGGGGAATTCAGTCTCTCCTGCTCAAGGTCCCGGCGGAAGCGGGCAAAGAGGGAGGCGAACAGGTCTTCGATTTTTTCCGTCTCTGCTTTGATGCGCGGGTCCTGATAAATCCGCCGGTAGTTAAATTCCTTCAAAGCCCCCAGAGCCGCCCCGATTTCCTGGCTGTAGCAGACGTAATTCTTGTTCATGCTGTGGCAGATCAGATCCGTCACCAGGGTGTAGATAATGGTGCCGTTGGTCTGGCCCAGGCGGTCCTTGACCAGGGCGGGGAGATCTTCCCGGCGGACGAGCTGCAGCAGGATGGCGTCCTCCAGATCCCGGCCGATATAACTTATGGTGTCGGCCAGACGCACGACGCACCCCTCCAGGGTCATGGGCTTCAGGTTATGGCCCGGTTCATGCTGCTTCTGCTCAATTTCCCGGTAAAAATCGGCAAAACTCTTTTCCCGGTCCGGGGCCAGCCGCTCCACGTGGGTTTCGCCATCATGGCTCAGAATACCGTCCAATACCTGCAAACTCAGGTTCAGACCCCGCCCGCCTTTTTCAATCTTATCCAGAAATCTGACCCCCTGGATGCTGTGCAGAAAAGGGCCGATGCCGTTTTCCTGACACAGCCGGGACAGAATAGCCTCACCGTCATGACCGAAGGGCGGGTGGCCGATATCGTGGCCCAGGGAAATAGCCTCCAGGAGGTCTTCGTTCAGCCGCAGATACCGCCCGATGGTGCGGGAAATCTTGGATAACAGCTGCACGTGCAGCACCCGGTGGCTGATGTGCTCATGGTCGATGAGATAAAAGACCTGGGTCTTGTCGATATAGCGGGTATAGGCCTGGGAGTGCAGGATCCGGTCGGTATCCACGGCAAAATTCTGGCGGTGGCCGTGGTCGATGCTCGCTTCATACTCCCGGCGGATGGCCTGCCGGCTTCTGCTGGCATAGGGCGACAAGGCTTCGTCTTCCCGCCGGTCCAGCTGATCCCGCAAAGCTCGTAAATCGCTCTTCATCCCATTCTCGTCTCCTATTATAATATTAGCATGGGTGGCGAGGGAAATGCCAAATTTTTTCCCGTGAAAATTCCCCGCTGTAGGGACGGTGCGCGAACCGCCCCTAGGCCATACGATGAGATTTTCATCTCCGGGGGTGTCCTTAAAAGGCCATGACCGTTCCAGCAGGAGGCGCTCAGCATGCCGCTGACACCTGATTTTCTCTCATTTAGCTTGACAGCGATAGTATCCTGGCATAAATTATCAATAATGCGTTACATGAAGTAACCGTTCCTGATTAAAATTATCATCAATCCATGAAGGGGGAAGATCATGAAGATCAAGAAAGTGGCCAAAGCTGCCAGCGGTCTGTGCAAGTGCAAAAAAGCCTGCTAAGGTTATCTTAAGCCGAAATTTTCCCGGGACGCCGCGGCGTCCCTTTTTTATTTGGCAAAAACCCTTCCAGGGATGATAATAGGCACGAGACCTCTCACCGCGGGTCGCGCCATAGGTTCACGTTACGTAAGCATTTAGCATTCACATCCACAAACCGAGAACTGGAAATCGAACAAGTCCTGGCCTATGGGGGCTTCCCCCGAAGATTAAAATCCCCCCTGACCCCCCTTTAGAAAAGGGGGGAAATCAGGTAGGCTTTTAAGCGTCCCCCTTTTGTAAAGGGGGATTGAGGGGGAATTTCACGGGTAAAACTGCACTATTATGCGGGACCTTATCTGCCCGAAATTTTGTGCCTATTATAAACCGGATCGCGAAGAGGCGGAAAAGTGCCTGGCCTTTGAGTTATTGTGGGCGTGGGGCGCCTGGAAGCCCGAACTGGCGCCGGCCCTGACCCAGGCTGCCAGTGCACCTCACTCTTACCCTGTAAGCCCTGGGGCGGCGGGCCACTTCCTGGACCGCATCTGCTCCCGTTGCGCTTTTCGGGCGCATGGCTGTGATTTCGCCGCGGGCGGGGAAGCTGCGGCCCCCTGCGGCGGCTGGCGGGCCCTGGCCTACCTCCTGGAAGCCGGTCACATTTCCGGAGCAGACCTGGCCGCGGCCTGGGAGAGATTTCTGATGGAGGGCTATCTGAGGTTGGCGGAGCACGTCTCCCTGCGCTACCTGGAAACCCCGCATCTCTACGACCGGCTGGCCGATGAGTTGTACGAGGTTAACGAAGCCGGGTTCGTCTGGCTGGCCCGCAGCAACGGCGCCACCCCGGGGCTGGCGGGTCTGGCCGACCGGGAATTCCTGGATTTTCTGCTGGGAGAAGCCCTCCTGGCCATCGCCGCGGCCCCGGCGCCCCGGCGGCTGACCTGGCGCCCGTCCCCCCTCCCCTCCCTGCGTTACCTGGAACTGATGCTCACGGAGCGCTGCAACCTGCGCTGCCGGCATTGCTACCTGGGGGAGGCGGGAGAGCAGGAACTGCCGCTGGCCGCGGTGCTGCAAACCCTGCAGGAATTTCAGGAGATGCAGGGCCTGCGGGTTCTTTTTTCCGGGGGCGAGCCGCTGCTGTACCGGCACTGGGAGGAGCTTAACCGGCAGCTGCCGGATTTCGACCTGCGCCTGGTGCTCCTGAGCAACGGCCTGTTATTGACGGATGACGTAATTCGAGAGCTTAAAGTGCACGAGGTGCAGCTTAGCCTGGACGGCCTGGAAACCGGCCACGACCTCGTCCGGGGTAAAGGCACCTGGGCCAAAACCGTGGACCGGCTGGCGGCGCTGCAGCAGGCCGGGGTGGAGGTGTCGGTGGCCACCATGATTCACCGGGGGAACGCGGCGGAACTGGAGGAGATGAGCCGGTGGCTGCAGGAGCTGGGGGTGCGGGAATGGAACCTGGATATCCCCTGCCTCAGCGGCCGCCTGGCCGACCATCAGGACCTGTGCCTCGACCCGGCCCAGGCTGCGGTCTACCTGGAGCTGGGCTTCGGCGGCTCGGCCCATGGCGCCACCGGCGATTTTGCCTGCGGCCGGCACCTGGCGGCGGTCCTGCCCCACGGCACGGTGGCCAAGTGCGGTCTCTACGGCCACCGGCCCCTGGGCCGCCTGGAAGAGGGCCTGGAAACCTGCTGGCTGAGGCTGCCGCACCTGCACCTCAGCGACCTGGAGTGCGCCCCTTGCGCCTATGTTCATGATTGCCGGGGCGGCTGCCGCTTCCGGGCCGGGGGCGGTCTGGCCCCCGACCCGGTCATGTGCGCCCGCTACGGGGTTGATCCCACTACATTCAGGAGATAAATGATGCTTAAAACCTACGATTGTTTAATGAGGGCCAAGGCCGAGGGCGGGGAAACCGTACTGGGCTCGGCGGAGCTGGAAACTCACGCCTGCTATCTGATCTACGGCATCCTGGAGCCGGGGCAGAAAGACCGGGTCTTGAATCCCGGCCCCGGCCATGAAGAGATCGTCTGCCTGGTGGCCGGACTGGCCACTTTGGTGGGCCCCGAGGGCAGCCAGAACCTGCGGGTGGGAGAAGCGGTCTATCTGAAAGGCGATGTTAAGTATACCCTGGAAAACCAGCAAAAGGCCCCCGCGGTGTACGTCGTCGCGGGCGGGCACAGCGCCGCCGGCCACCAGCATTGACAGGTTGGGGGGCGGGTCTGAGACCCGCCCCCCAAGATATTTTCGTGCCCAAGTTGTCCTGCCGCACGTCTTTTTCAGTGCAAGCACCCTGTAGGGCGGGAAAGCAAAGCGCATCCCGCCTTTGAACCTGGAGATGGTACCCTCGGTGGCCAGCGGGGTGGTCTATAGTAGGTCGGGAAAGCGAAGCGCATCCCGCCTTTGAACTGAAAAATCGTTTCAGGTTGGAAAAAATTTCGTTAGCACATGCTTTCAGCCGGTGCAGCGGGCACTGGCAGGATGCCGGTGCCACCAGGTAAGAACTATCATAAAAACTTTAGCGTTTATGCAGTTCTTCTCCTCCTGGATATACGGCCTCCTGGTTTTTGAGCTTTACCGGTGGTTGTGAAAGATAGTGCTGTTTGGCTGCCTGATAGCTCTCTTCGGCGGCCATTTTTTCCCGGAGGAGCTCCGCCACCAGGCGGGACAGGCTGGTGTCCCGTTCCGCCGCCTTTATTCTGGCCCAGCGGGCCACATCTTCGTCCAGGGTAATAGTGACGTTCTTCATAA
This sequence comes from Deltaproteobacteria bacterium, assembly GCA_016874895.1. Taxonomy (GTDB): domain Bacteria; phylum Desulfobacterota; class Desulfobaccia; order Desulfobaccales; family Desulfobaccaceae; genus Desulfobacca. The sequence continues at coordinate 8,543 of VGSX01000011.1, read as the reverse complement.
CACAATTATAGTGTTTCACGAAAATCGTGTCAATTATTGCCAGGACCCTAGTTTAGGGCTAAGCACGCAACCGTCCCGCAGCCACTGCCAGGTATGCTGTTATCAAAGATCACCATGGGTTAATGAAATGTCCCTTGAGCCGTGGCAGTACTGGTGGACCCAGTGAAGCTGTGGACTTTTTCCCGGCCAGAGCCCAAGTGGTTTTTGACTTTTGTCCTATCGCTTGATAAGTAAAATAAGACCGGGAAAGAATATAGCTTAACCTGGCGAAGAAGACTTAAGACGGTAAGCCCTCGTGGGACCAGGGCGGCAACAAGGAATCGGATCATGGATGTCATTAAGCAGATCAGACAGGGCGATATCCGGGCCACGGCCCGGTTGATGCGGGATTTGGACGAAGGCGAGGCCCAGGCCCGGGAGGTGCTCAAGGGCCTCTACCAGTATACCGGCCGGGCCCACATCGTGGGCGTCACCGGCTCCCCGGGGGTGGGAAAAAGTACCCTGACGGACCGGATGATCCAGTATCTTCGGGAAAAAGGGCTGACCGTGGGGGTGGTGGCGGTGGACCCCACCAGCCCCTTTTCCGGGGGGGCCATCCTGGGGGATCGGATTAGAATGCAGCGCCACGCCACCGACGAGGGCGTCTTTATCCGCTCCCTGGCCACCCGGGGCCATTTCGGGGGCCTGACCGCTTCGGCCCGGGCCGTCATCAATGTCCTGGACGCCATGGGCAAGGATTTTATCCTGGTGGAAACCGTGGGGGTAGGCCAGGACGAAGTGGAAATCGCCGGCGCGGCCCATACCACCATCGTGGTGACGGTGCCGGGTATGGGGGACGACATCCAGGCCATCAAGGCCGGCATTTTAGAGATCGGGGACATCTTCGTAGTCAACAAGGCCGACCGGGAAGGGGCCGACCGCACCTACCAGGACCTGGTGACCATGATTGATATGCGCCAGCCGGGTCACGGCGAAGACGGCTGGCGGCCCCTGGTCTTCAAGACCGAAGCCCCCAAGAGCCTGGGGGTGCCGGAACTCATGGCCGCCATCCTGGACCACCGGGATTACCTGCGCCGGGAGGGCGGCCGTCATCTGGCCCGCCTCATGGTCACCCGGCTCCGGGGGGAACTGGTTGATCTTGTCACGCAGGGCATCCGGGAAAAAATCCTGCCCCGGATTCTGGCGGCTGAGAGCCTGGAACGGGTGCTGGCCGACATTGCCGGAAAAAAAACCGACCCCTATACCGTTGCCGACGAGATCGTGAACCGGCTGTTGCAGACAGTGGCCAGGGGCCAGGAACCAGTGGTTAGTTCTCCGTTGCTAGTTGATAGATAACCAAGAAAATAACTTCTTTTAGTCCCCTCTCCCTCCGGGCTGGGCCCTACCCACAAGTTCCAGGAAGATGGCTTGAGTTGGGGATGACTAACCTGATTCAACCGCGGGGTAAAAAATTAGGGTACGGTCTTTCCAGCCTGGGCAGGAAGAACTGCGTGCCACGGAGGACAACGGCAGCAACCCCTTCCCTCTGCTGGCCTGGGACTAAATTCGCCTCGCAAGGGGGAAAAATACCCCAAAATAATCCCCTTCCCCCGGCTTTTCAGGCGCGCCTCGGCATAGTGTTAGGCAACCCACCCCTTGTTTTTTATTTTTTACTGGTTATCTTATACATCCTTGCACAATGTTTGGTGCTGTAATCCTGTACAAAGTGAAGCATATTATGGTGTATTATTGTACCCAATAAGAGTCCGGCGTCCGTAAGCGTTCAGCGGTCAGCTCACAGCCGTCAGCTAATGATGTAAATTCAAATAGTTATTCCAAGATGGCAGGATGCTGGTTTCTCAATTAGTTTGCCTAACTCCTTGTTTTTGCTTAAAGCTGAATGCTGATAGCTGAACGCCTACCCGCGTCCAGGTTTCGGCCGGCAGAGGCCAGCGGAATTATGGTATACTATTTGCATATAAAAAAGGAGGGAGGTGCTAAAATGCCAGCTTATGAATACAAATGCATCCATTGCAATGCTGAAGATGTCCGCATCGGCGGCTTAGATGACAATACGGCACTGTGTGTGGACTGCGGCAATCTGATGTTGCGTCTCAATGAAGACGTCTTCCGGCCGTATTTCGAACAGGCGCCGGTGGTGGAAGCAAAGCCGAGCCCGAAGAAAAAGGTGGCCTGAGAAGTTCATGGAAACATGATCAATTTTTGACGGTTGCGTCAGATAGTTGGCGTCAATCTCATGTTTTCTGAACATTTGGCGAATTATCTGGGGAAAAGAATTCCTCCTTGCCAGAATGGATAATAATCATACCACCCCGTCATTGGCCACTCTTTGCCAGGAGTCTACTTCCGTCTGCGGTTGTAAACACCGTGGCTGAGGGGAGAGGTTTGCCCGGTGGGGTCACCGGGCCTCTCAGAATGAGACGCATTTAAAGATAGATCACGGGAGGGGTTTCTGTTTTGCGGGCCACGATTTCACCGATGACATAAGCCGTCTCCCCCAAGGCCTGCAACCTCTGTAGAGTATCCCCCAAATACTCCTCGCTCACCACCAGCGCCATGCCGATGCCATTATTAAAGACCCGCCACATCTCATTTTCGGGAATATCGCCTTTTTCTTGCAGCAGGGTAAAGATGGGTGGCCGGGACCACTGCTGGCGGTGGATCACCGCCTGGCACGATAGGGGCAGGATGCGGGGAAGATTATCGGTCAACCCCCCGCCGGTGATATGCGCTATTCCCGCCAAAGAAAAATCCCGCAAAAGATTAAGTACGGTTTCCACATAAATTCTGGTGGGCCGGAGCAGTTCCTCGCCGAGGGTGCGCCCCAGGGCGGGGATAGTGTCTGCCAGGGAATAGTGGTGTTGGTCGAATAAGACTTTCCGCACCAGGGAATAGCCGTTGGCATGGAGGCCGCTGGAGGCAACGCCGATGATGCGGTCCCCCACGGCGATATCGGAGCCGTCGATGATCCGTTTCCGTTCCACCACCCCCACGATGAATCCGGCCAGATCGTAATCATCCGTCTGATACATCCCGGGCAATTCCGCGGTCTCCCCGCCGATGAGAGCGCAGCGGGCCTGCAGGCAGCCCTCGGTGATCCCTGTGAGGATCTGCGTCGCCACCTCCTGACGCAATTGCCCCATGGCTAGATAGTCCAGGAAAAACAGAGGGGTGGCACCATGGACGATGATATCGTTGGCGCACATGGCCACTAAGTCGATACCGATGGTGTCATGCTTCTGCATGGCGATGGCAATCTTCAGTTTGGTGCCAACGCCGTCAGTGGCGGATACCAGCACCGGATTGCTATATTTTTGCGTATCAAGGTGAAAAAATGCCCCAAATCCCCCGATATCACCCAATACGCCGCTTCGATAGGTTGATTTTACCAAGGCTTTAATGTTTTTCAGGAAAGCCTCGGCTCCCGCAAGATTAACCCCGGCATCGCGATATGTTGTCGCCATGCTCATCTCCCCATAGTAAAAATTTCCCACAGATTTTTCATTTCAACACAGATGCTGTCACGTAAGGCAGGGTGCATGGGGCTGGGAAAAAAGGCAACTTCAGCGAGAAAATCTCTGAATGGCGTAACCTTGACATCTCGGGCAGTTTTTGGGGGTACCGGGAGCTCCGGTTTCATCCCAGATATGCTCGCAGTCCAGGCAGACGAAACGTCGCAGGGTCACCTGGTAATCACCCCCGGATATTTTTATCGCCTTGCCATACACCAAAGCCTCGGCCACGGCGCGATGGGCCCGAGCCAGCATCCGCGTCACCGTGGGCCGAGACACCCTCATCTCTTGGGCCACATCCTCCTGGTTGAGTCCCAAGTAATCGGACAGACGCAGGGCCTCCAGTTCATCAACGCTAATAACCACCTGTTCCAAGCCCCGCATGGGAATACCCTGCGGCTTAAAAAATGTCACCCCTGGTTCAAACTCCACCCAGCGGCATTTACGTGGACGCGCCATGAATACTCTTTTAACCTTTGTTTGTTGTTATTTTAAATTTTTAATTTATCACAGTTTTTGATAAATAACCATTATAATTTCACTGCGGTGGCGAAAAAGCAAGAAATACCCGCCCGGTAATGCTAACCCGTCTGCGGGAACTAAATTTTAACGGGTGCGCAACGTGTATAATTAATCTCGTTAATTACGCAACGGAATTATTATTGACACTGAGAAGGTTGCATATTTCGAAACACCAATCCCCAAGACTGAAGGAGGCTGTAAACATGGATATGACTGCCTTCCGCCGCCAGGTGGAGGAAGCGGCTGTTTTTGTTAAGGATAAGACAGGTTCGAAGCCGGTTTGTGGCATCATTTTAGGAACCGGGGCCGGAGGGCTCGGAGCGCATTTAACAGAGGGGATTACCATCCCCTATGGCGGCATACCCCATTTTCCCCGGTCTTCGGCCCCCAGCCATGCGGGTCAGTTAGGATTTGGGAAAATGGCCGGCCGACCGGTTCTTCTTTTTCAGGGCCGTTTTCACGCCTATGAAGGGTATTCCCTGCAGCAGGCGACTTTCCCGGTGCGGCTGTTGGCGGCCTTAGAGGTCCCTTGCCTGATTCTGACGAATGCCGCCGGGGGGCTCAATCCGCTTTTCCAAGCCGGGGATCTCATGCTCATCCGAGATCACATAAATCTGTTGGGGGACAATCCCCTGGTGGGAGAGAATGTGGATGCCTGGGGGCCCCGTTTCCCGGACCTGAGCCGGGTGTATGACCGGCTTTTGGGCGACCTGGCAGTGCACACAGCGCTGGAAAACGGCATCCGGCTGCGGGAGGGGGTTTATGTGGCGGTGAAAGGCCCGAGCCTGGAGACCCCGGCCGAGACCAGAATGCTGCGTCTCCTGGGAGCCGATGCCGTGGGCATGTCCACCGTGGCCGAGGCCATTGTCGGGGTGCACGCGGGAGTGCGGCTGTTGGGAATTTCCGTCATCAGCAACGTCAACCTGCCGGACACCATGGCCCCGGTGAACATCGAAGAGATCATCCGGACCGTCCAAGGGGCGGAGCCGGACCTGTTGCGGCTCGTGCTGGGAGTCGTTGCCAAACTGCCCTGCTGAGGTAGCGGAGCAGTAAGGTGCCAGCCAGGTCGATGATAAGGGCGCCTCGTTTTAGTTTCACTCTTTCTCCAAGAAGGCCAGGCCGAGCGGTTTTTGGCCGCCAATTGTTCTGGTTCAGATAATATGATAAAATATAAACATACGCAAGGAGGGTGTTATGGCGAAGGTTTTTCCCGCTGGCAGCAGAGAAGCCATCTTGGGATTTCATCTGGCGGATCGCATGAAGGCGGAACTGCAGGTGGCCTCCGCTCTGTTGCAGAGCGTCAAACAAATGACCGGCGCCGAGGCCCTGGGGGCCCGCCGTCTGTATATGGACTTCCTCAAGTCCCTGGATAATGAGATCACCCTGTGTCAATCCGTCATCAGCGAGTCGGAAATGGTGCGCTTAAAAACGGTTTTTACCGGCCTGCGGGGGTTGGTGGCCGAAGGTCAACTGGACGATATCCAAAACCATCTCACCTGGATGATCACCATCATGACGACCTATGCCCAGAGGGCCATGGAGTATTTACATAAAGAAAATCTCTTGTAGGATGGCTGGCTGGCTGGCTCCCTGGCCGGCGCGGCCATGCACCAGGCTAGGATCAGACATCAACGGATGGCGGGATGCAAACGTTTTGGGGACAGATGATAATGGCGGGCCTGCCCGGTCCGGACATGGATGATACGGCCCGTTATATTATCCAGGACCTCCGGGTGGGGGGCATTATCCTTTTTAAACGCAATATTGTCCAGGCCGAGCAGGTGGCGGCCCTGATTCAAACCTGCCAAGAACTTTCCCTGAAGGCCAGCGGCTATCCCCTCCTGGTGGCGGTGGACCAGGAAGGAGGGCCGGTGCAGCGGTTCCGCCATCCCTTTCCGGAGATGCCGTCCGCCCGCCAGTTCGGGGAGGCCGGGGATCTGGCGGCCGTGGCAACTGCGGCTCGTCAGGTGGCCGAAGAGTTGCGCCGGTTAGGGGTTACCATGAATCTGGCCCCGGTCCTGGATGTGCCCCGGAGCCCGGCTTGCCCCCTGTGGGAGCGAGGTTATAGCTCGGATCCGGAGCGCGTGGCCGACTTCGGTCTGGCCGCCATCAAGGGCTACCTGGCAGGAGGGATCCTGCCGGTGGTCAAACATTTTCCCGGGTTGGGAGCCACGGCCCTGGACTCGCATGTGGACCTGCCCACCGCAGTCACGGCACCGGCGGAGCAAGAAAAGGACCTGGCGCCCTTTCGGAAGGCCATTGCCGCCGGAGTCCCCGGGGTAATGAGCGCCCATGTCCTGATCCCCGAATGGGACAACCTCCCGGCTTCCCTGTCCCCGGTGGCCACCACCGGCGTCTTACGGGAACAATTAGGTTTTACGGGACTTGCCTGTACCGATGACCTGGAAATGGGAGCCATAACCAAAAAATGGCCCGTGGCCGAGGCCGCCAGGCTGGCCGTGGCTGCCGGCCAGGATGTAATTCTGATCTGCGAACAGGTCCAGCATATGATCCAGGCCCTGGCAGGTCTGGCCGCGTCCCCGGATTTGGAAGCGCGCTTCCAGGCCGCCTGGACACGGATTCTGGCGGCGAAGCAACGCCTCTGGAAAAATCCTTCGGCGTTTTGCCGGACAGGCCGAAAAAATTAATGGCCGGGAGGGGGTAGCCCGGCCAAGGGGAAAAAGGAGAAACGCTTTTATATATTTTATTCAAGGGGGGATTTTATCTTAATTTTATGCATAGGGCGTGCCAAAAAATAATGTGTGGACACCTTTCTTATATTCCCTTGAAATCAGTTTGAAAATAAGCTGGCGATAATTGACCCCAACAGACCAGAAGTTAAAAATTTTGAACCCAAACATCGGATTTATTTTTAACAAGTCATTATCATATTAAAATTATTAATAGACTTAAGATACAATTTTTTAGACGGCAGAAACAAAAAGTTAAAAATTCGAACCTGCGGGCCGGGCGCGTCCTCAACGCCCCTACGCCCGTCAGCGCAAAGGGGGAGGTCCGGTGTGGCTAAACCGCAAATCCAGCTCAGAATCATGCAAAAACGATTCATGTGGTTCTTTTTTATCATGGCCCTCATCGGTTTGGGAGCAGGATATTACTTCCAAAGCCCCATTTACAGCCTCCTGGGCCTGCTCGGGCTCGGGGTGGTGATCGGCGGATTCATCCGCATAGTGCTGGACCGGCGCCACCTGAAGTGAAACTTTCGGCGCCATGCCACCCGCCTTTATTGCTCAGAGCAGTTCTTGGACCACTGCGAGGACAAACTCAGGGGTTATGGCGGACATACAGATATTATCCGGACACTGGATTTCCCGCCCCCGGGTGCACGGGGAGCAGTCCTGGGGAGAGGTAATGATAGTGCTCACCTTACCCGGCGGCCCCCAAATGACCCGATCGGAAGGCCCAAAAAGGGCCACCACCCTGGGATGCGCCACGGCTGCGGCCAGATGGGTGACCCCGCTGTCATTGCCCACAAAAAGGTGAAATCTCGCCAGGGCTGCCGCCAGGAGGGGCAAGGGCAGATTTTCCAGCAGCCGCACTTCCCGGTGGGTCACAAGCCGCCGCAATTGGGAGAGGAGATCGGCCTCGGCCGGACCAACCACCCACCATACCTGGGCCTGATGGCGCTCTTCCAGCCAACCGGCCAGTTTTATATAATAATCCAAAGACCAATTTTTCAGGCGATGTCCGCTCCCCGGGGCCAGAGCCACCAAGGGGCCGGTACCTGGGACCGGTTCCGGCCGAATGGTATGCGCCTGCTGTCTGTCCGGGCCAGTAACACGAAGCCGAAAGGGTGCCCCGGCCCAGTGCACCCCGGCCCGTTGCATTTTTTCCCGGTGCACCTCGGGCACCGACTTTCTCGCCGCCCCCGGGAAGCTGGGAAGCCAGAACCCATGCGGTATCCCCGCCACCCGGAGGCGATGCCAAAAATGAGGTCGCTGGTGTGGGGCAAAGACCACCGCCAGGTCAAACCCGGACAGGGCGGCTTGCAGTTGGGGGCTCACCGGCCCGCCGTCCTGGAAGAGGTCCAGCCACAGGGCGCTTTGGGCACTCCATATCGCCTCCACCGGCAGAGTGGCCGCCAACAGGCTTAATCGCTCCGTTCCCCCCACCAGAGTCAGGCTGGCCTGGGGATAATGCCCGGCCAGGGACTGCAAAGCCGGGCCCGCCAACAGCACATCTCCCAGCCCCCCCTGATGCCAGACCAGAATCCTGGCGGCCTGGGGAGGCACATAATCGTGATCAGTTGGCGTTTCCATATGATTTGGGTTAGTCAAGGTTTTTCACAATTACACAGACTTGCTTGTGAAATTCTGATAAATTTATCAAATTCACTCAGATGCCTGAAGAGTTATTTTTTTATCCGAGATGGGATTTCATCCCGGCCTGGGCCTGCTGATCCAGCCGCTTGATGTATTCCTTGACTATCTTTAAGGCTTCTTGCTCGTCCCCTTCCAAAACTGCCATTTTCATCCGCTGGAAGTCTTCGGG
>VGSX01000010.1 GCA_016874895.1 Deltaproteobacteria bacterium | reverse complement strand
CAGGACCGCCGTTGGCTGGAGCTGGCCGAGAGCGCCTATGCCGGCCTGGAGATCATGAGCCAGGCGTTGGGGGAGGAGCCGGGGGTGGGCCTGGTCCCGGATTGGTGCCAGCTCAAGCATAAGCAGCACTGCATCCCCGCGCCGGAACGCAGCAGCGATTTTGGCTGGGACGCCATCCGGGTCCCCTGGCGCCTGGGCCTGGCCGCGCTCTGGCAGCAGGACCGCCGGGCCCAGGATTTCCTGGTTAAGACAATCCTTCCCTTCTGTCGGGGGCAGTGGCAGACGGAGGGCAAAGTCTACGCCATTTACACCTATGGGGGGCAGCCGGCGGTCCCCTATGACAGCCCGGTGCTCTACGCCGGCTTAGTGGCCGCGGCCCTGGCAGCCGGCGACCCGGCGTTGGCCCGGCAGATGACGGAAAAAATCGTCTCTTTCTACCAGGTGGACCGGGACGGCGGCTACTTCAACCGCCCGGACGACTACTACGGCAATAACTGGGCCTGGTTCGGCCTGGCCACCTACCGGGGGCTGGTGGTTCCTTAATAGTGAGCGTTCAGCTATCAGCAATCAGCTTTCAGCAAAAACAATGGGTTAGACAAACTAATCGATAAACCAGCGACCTGCCATCTTGGAATAACTATCTGAATATAAAGCATGAGCTGACCGCTGAACGCTTAATAATACTGTTTCCGCTTTCTGTTATGAAAAGTTCTCTGTAGGGCGGGAAAGCGAAGCGCATCCCGCCTTCCAGCAAACTTTTCATGCTTTACGGGTGGGCCCCCGGCCCATGGGAAACTGTCCTGAAAAGTTCACCACGTAGGGCGGGAAAGCGGAGCGCATCCCGCCTTCAAACAACCTTTTCATGCTTTACGGGTGGGCCCCCGGCCCATGAGGAACTGTTCTGAAATGGGAGTATCACATGCTGAGCCCTGGTGATGAGAATATCGTCCGTGCCCTAAAAGAACGTCTGAGGGAAGCGGCGGGGGACCGGCTCCAGGCGGTCATTGTCTACGGCTCCCGAGTTTGGGGGGGGGCCGACTCCGACTCGGACCTGGATGTAGTAGCCATCGTCCGGGATTGCACTCCCGAGCTAGAGGCTGCTTTCCTGGAGGCTGCTTATCAAGTCATGTGGGACTATGACTTTACTCCCCTTATCTCCTTGAAAATATCTGATTCACTCAGTTATGACGCCTGTCTGGGAAAGTGCTTCTCTTTTTATCGTAAAGTTGCCCAAGAAGGCGTCACCCTGTGAAGCGGAGAAATCTAAAGGATTTTCAAGCACGAGACTTGTTCATCTGAAGATTTTTCTAAGGGAAGGTGCGGTAAAGCCCGCTCATCCAACCTCCGGCTCAGTTCCTGAGATTCCGGGGCGTAGCCGAACACCTGGCGCCACATCCAGGGGCTTTCCATGCACAAATAAACAAATACCTCCGGGGCCTGGGCCGCAATCCACTGCCGCAGCCGGGAAAACATCTCGGCCCGCAGAGTTTTGAAGTAGCGTTTTTTGCCGTCCAGGGCGGTGATGAACTCCTCTTCGGCGATGCGGCTGGCCGGGAACCGCTGGCGCATGATGTTTTTCAGAAAAGGCATATAGCGCAGGGCTCCCAGGCTGATCCAGGCAATGGCTTCGGCCGGGACGGCGGCAAAAAGCCGGGCCACCACGCCGTGATAATCTTTTTCCCAGTCCGGGTAGTAAATCAGCGGGTCGAAATGAAAGGCCAGCCGGAACCCGGCTTGGGCACATTTTTGGGCCGCAGCCAATCGGGCTTCCAGCGGCGGGGCGCCGTGCTCTTCTTGGCGGATGAGGCGGGGGGTGTTGAGGGACCAGGCAAAGATTACCCGGGGGTTGGGCCCCAAAGGCAGCAGCGGCTCCACCCGGTGCCACTTGGTCTTGATTTCCAGGATAGCATGGGGCCAGCGGCTGATAAAGGCGATCAACTGTCGGTTGAGCCCCAGCAGATCATCCAGGGCCAGGCTGTCGCCGAACTCGCCGGTGCCCAGGCGCTGGATTTTTTCCGGCCGGGCGGCCAACTTCGCCTCCATTTCCCCCCAAAGATCCTCCCAGTTGGTAAAAACCGTCAGGGCCGGCAGGTTGAAGTAGGCCTGCAGGATGCAGTAGCTGCAGTCCATGGGGCAGTTGGTCATAACCTGCAGGATCTGGTAGCCGCAGCAGATGTATTCCTTGGTGCCGGGGCAGCCCCGCCAGAATGGCCCCTGCTGCCGGGCCAGCAGGAGGGTTTCCTTGGCCCATGAGATATCCTGAGGAGTAAGGGGGGAGTGAAGGCGCAGGGCCTCTTTGCCGGGAATGATCTGTGCCGGGAGGTGGACCAGACGGTGCCGCACCTCCCGGGTGACCTCATCGTGCTGTGCGGCTTTTTCAATATAAAGCCGTTTCAGGCCAAACATGGGAGATGTGAACTCAGGCCCGGCAAGGGTTTCTTTTAGGTCCGGTGTCAGGGAGAGGACGGCTCAATGCTTGACATATTCGTGGCCGACCACCGTCTGGCCGTCGGGCTTGAAATAGACGGTCAGGGTACTGTCCGGGATGGACCCCTGGGTTTTCTCCTGGGGGCGCCTGATCTTTTTGTCTTCGTCCACGAGAAAAGGTGTGTCGGACTGGGGGCTGATTTGCCGCTTTCTGGGATCATGAGCCATGGCCGGGGCGTCTTTAAAACTTTTGTAAATGAACACCACCCCGGTATTGGTCCGTCTGACTTCCTGGGGTTCGCCGAACATCAGCATGATTTCGTTTTTCGTGGTCTGCCCAGACTTGATGGTCTCCACGTGGCGCGGGTTGATGGTATAGCCGGAGATATTCCGCCACGCCAGCAGTGAGAACACGAGACCGAGAACCAGCAGAAACTTAAATATTCTCTTTTTTCTGTTCATCTCCACCTCCTGCGATGTTATCGTTTCCAGGTTATTGAACGTTGCTGGGGTGGGGCAAACCGCCCCGAGGAAATAATATTCCATGAGGCGTCCCCAAGTACAACTTGGGAACGAGAGAGAATAATCTGCCAACCCCCTGTAAACCACTGACCACAGACCACAGACCACTAACCACTGCTCTTAACTGAGCAGCACGGCAATGATGCCGCTAAGAAAGACGCCGTCAAAGGTCCCGGCCCCGCCGATGGAGGCCACCGGCGCTCCCATGTTCTTGATATCGTTTAAGCGCAGCAGATCGGCGCCGATGAGAGTCCCCAGGGTCCCGGCAATATAGGCCACCGGGGCCCGCATCTCGGGCCCGGCCAGAATGTAGGCCGCCAGGGCGGCCACCAGCGGGGGAACCAGGGCCGGAATGCCTATCCCGATTCCCTTTATGGGGCGGGCCAAGCGGTTGACCACTGCGGTTACGATCAGAGTGGCTAACAGGGCCGGCCAGACAGAGGCCATCCGGGAAAAAAGGTACAGAGAAATAATCAGGGGGATCAGGGCGCCCCCCAGGTTAATGGCCAAAATGGTCTTCTGCCTTCGGTACTGGTGCGGCGGGCGGTAACGCATGCCGAAATATCTGACTTCCCGGTTATCGATGATCTGTCCCCCGCCCAATTCGCCGATGGGAATATTGACATAGCTCCCCAACAGGGTGAGCAACAACATCCCGAAGAGATATTCCGGCGGCAGCCCTAATTTGGTGAAGGCGAGGCCGATGAGACCCACCTTCAGAAGGGCGAACAGGAAAACAACCAGAAAAAAGAAGAAAATAATGACGAAGAGCAACAAGGGTGGAAAAAACATAAACTCCGCCAAAATAGAGATTCACTGCCGAGAACGCCGGGGAACCACTCCGCTCCCTCTGCGTCTCTGTGGTTAATTAATTAAGGGATTCGGGTAGTTCTCTATATCCCTCTTCCCTCTTCCCTCTTCCCTTTTCCCTGTTTTTATTATTCCCGCCAGCGATAGGCCCTGAGCTTAAAATCCAGTTCCTCCCGGGAGATACCCAGGACCTGAGCCGCCTGCTGCGGATTGTGGCCGACTTTTTCCAGGGTGCGGAAGATCAGTTCTTTTTCCAGTTCCATCAGGGAGGGTTCGCGCTCGCTGCCCATAGGGGTCGCATGGTTCTGGTGCCGCTGTCCCCGCAAGGGCTCCGGCAGATGCTCCAGGGTCAGGATGGGTCCGGTGCAGAAAATCACCGCCCGTTCCAGGACATTTTCCAGTTCCCGGATATTGCCGGGCCAATCATAATCCCGCAGCCGCTGCAGCACTGCCGGCTCCATGTCCTTGACGGCCCGGTTGTTTTTCCGAGCGTAGGAGTCCAGAAAATAATGGGCCAGCAAGGGGATATCGGGATCGCGCCGCCGCAACGGGGGCAGGGTCAGGGTCACCACGTTGAGGCGATAATACAGGTCTTCCCGAAATCGCCCCTCCCTGACTTCGTCCAACAGGGGGCGATGTGTGGCGGCGATAATCCGCACGTCGACTTTCTGGGTCCGGGGGCTGCCCAGGGGGTCGAATTCCTTAAATTGGAGCACCCGCAGGATCTTTGCCTGGATGGTGATGGGCAGTTCCCCGATTTCGTCCAGGAAAATAGTGCCCTGATGAGCCAGGGCAAAGCGCCCCGGTTTGCGGCCGGCCGCGCCGGTGAAGGCGCCCCGCTCGTGTCCGAAGAGGTCGCTTTCCAACAGGGTTTCGGGGATGGCGGCGCAATTGACCACCACAAAGGGACCGTCCCGGCGGGGGCTATTCTGGTGGATGGCCCGGGCGATAAGCTCCTTGCCGGTGCCCGTTTCCCCCAGGAGCAGCACCGTGGCATCGGTGGGGGCTGCCAGGTCCAGGAGCTCGAAGATCTCCTGCATGCCGGCCGACTCGCCAATAATGCCGGTTCGATCAAAGACCACCCTTACCTCCCATTCACCTTGTGCAGGCCATGAACCACCCCGTGGCAACGACAGGCGGTACTGATCAGGAGTGAGCCTGCCGCGGCCAGGGTCCGCCGCCATAAGTCCCATAAAGCCGCCGGCCGATACCCACCCACCCCGGGAGCCAGTTGCCGGCTGCGCACTACCAGGGAAGTAAAACCCTGCAGGGATAAATCTTCCAGGTAACGGTATAAAGAAAATTCCCTTTTAAGGCCGGTCAGATAACACCTGTCCGCCGGTTCCGGGCAATCATCCGGGCATCTCTCGGTGCTGACGCTGAGATATAACTCTCCCTCTGCCCCTCGTTGCTTAAAAGGCAGATCCCGTCCCACGATGAGGGGCACCGGCTCCTGCCGCCAGTGGGACCCCGGAGGCCGGCGCTGCCAGAGCCACTCAAAGGCCACATGCCGGGGGATGGCCGGGATAAGCCAATCTGGCGGCGTCCGGGCTTCCAAAGCCTTCGCCATATAAGCCGTGGCCGGCCCCGCAACTCTCCGGATGGCCACATCACCCGGCGGCAGAGGAAAGATTAATTTCCGGAGGTCGTGATCCACCAGGCAGAACTCGGCTTGCGGCTCTTTCTGGACCAGACGGGCCAGGGCCAGACGACCGAACCGGCCAGCCCCTAAAATAAGGTATCGGGCGGTCAACGGCTACTCCTGGCGGGGAAAAACCCCGATAATCGTGGGCAACAGTAAGGCCTCGGCGTCAAAGAAGGCCCGGGCGCTCTGTTCCAGGTACGAGGGCGAAGCAAAACTGAAGTCCGGCGTATTGATCAGGAGCTGGGCCTTGGAACCGCCGTCCAAATTAAGGGCCAGATCGATGTCCAACGAGCTGTTTTTCAAAAATCCAGCCAACTCATAAAGGCTGAAGAAGTCCCCGGCACTATGTATTACCAGGATATTTCCCTGGCGATCGGTGCAAATGATGGTCCGCTGGGCCATCAGTTCGGTCTGTTTGACCCGGATGCGTCCCCGGGAGTCCAGGAGCAGGGGAAAGGACATCAGGCCCTGGGTCCAGGGCAGGTTCTTCACGTTTATCGGTCTGGCGGTGAGATCCAAGATAGTGGCCCGGGGTAAATCCGGGGACACCCCCCGGGGCTCCGCCACGAACATGCCCCGCATGGCCGCATTATGCAAAGGCCCATAGGTCTTATCGTCAATGATCACCAGGCCGCAGGGCTGCCACGCCCTGGTAAAATAGCTGCCATTAAAGATCACCGGGGCATTGGTCACTTGCCACCAGTCGGATATTCTCCGAGGCGCGCCGTGGTATACACGGAAGGAATTAAAATCCGGGTCTATCCGCACCACGGCCAGGGATTCGACTATTTCTCTGCGGTCGAGAACTTCCAAACGGGTGAAACTTAAGCCTTTTCCGATGGTTTTCCAGGTATAATCAGAGTTTCTTAACTCCTCGGCGGCTCCCGGAGCACTAAGAACAACTAGCAGCAACGCCAAAAGAAAGCGGTATAACACTCCCTATCCTTGCGAACTCAATAAAATTTATTTATCTTATCATAGCAGTCAAGGTTCGTCTATAGGACTATACATGTGTGCACTCCAGTTAGCAGACGCCCACGCCCATTTGGATATGCCTGAATACGCCGCGGATCAGGCTCACGTCATCGAGCAGGCCTGGCGGGCCGGTGTCGGCCTCATCATCAACGTCGGCATCAGCCTGAAAAATTCCCGACAGGTAATCGCCACGGCTGAAAAACATCCCTGGATTTTCGCCACCGCGGGGGTGCATCCCCACGGAGCCGCAGGGGTTGACGAAGATATCTTGGCCGGGATCGGGGAACTCCTTTCCCATCCCAAGGTCATAGCCCTGGGGGAAATCGGCCTGGATTTCTACCGCCATCGCTCTCCGGCCGCGGTGCAGGAGCACTGGTTCCGCCGTTTCCTGGACTTGGCCGTCCTGCACCGTAAACCAGTGGTCATCCATACCCGGGACGCCACCGCCGCTACCCTGGGTATTTTGCGAGAATTCCGGCAGAAGCTTGGCGGCGGCGTCATGCACTGTTTCAGTGGTACGTATGATGAGGCCCGGGTCTTCCTGGACCTGGGAATGGATATCTCTTTTTCCGGCGTCCTCACCTATCCCAATGCCAAACCCTTGCAGGATGCCGCCCGACGGCTGCCCCTGGACCGCATCCTGATCGAAACGGATGCCCCGTATTTAAGTCCCCAGCCCCGGCGGGGGCGCCGCAATGAACCCGGCTACGTCCGGTTCACCGCCCAAACCCTGGCAGAGTTGCATAATCTGCCCCTGGCCCAGATTGCCCGGCAGACCTGGAACAACACCTGCCGGAGCTTCGGCATCAATAAACTGCAAACCGGAAACTCCCTTTAATGGCTGAATTACCCGACATTGCGGCGAATTACCGCCGCCTCCGAGAGGCCATCGCCGCCGCCGCCCAACGGGTGGGCCGGGATCCTGCCGAGGTCCGGCTGGTGGGGGCCAGCAAGACGGTCCCGGTGGACCGCCTGCGGTCGGCCGTAGCCGCCGGCCTGACCATCCTGGGGGAAAATTACCTCCAGGAAGCAAGGGAAAAAATCGCCGCCCTGGATCTGCCGGTGAGCTGGCATTTCATCGGCCATCTGCAGAGCAACAAGGCCAATGCCGCGGTCAAGCTGTTCGATCTGATCCATTCCGTGGACCGCCCTTCCCTGGCCCGGGCCCTGCATCAGGCCGCGGCCAGGATAAACAAAATCCAGGATGTCCTGCTGGAGGTCAATCTCGGTCAGGAAGCCAGCAAATCAGGGGTAACCTCCGGGGATTTGGAATCTTTGCTGCGCTCCTGTGCGGCCTTGGGACATCTGCGGGTTAGGGGTCTCATGGCCATGCCCCCCTGGTTTGCCGATCCTGAAGAGGTGCGGCCCTATTTCCAGGAATTACGGCGCTGGCGGGACTCCCTGCAAGCCCTGGCTCTGCCCGGCGCGGACCTAACGGAATTGTCCATGGGCATGTCCGGCGACTTTGAGGTGGCCGTGGAAGAAGGGGCCACCTTGGTCCGGGTGGGCACGGCCCTTTTCGGGACCCGGCCACGTTGACATCGGACCGAGGCGGCATTATTATTGAATAGTTTTGGCATGGGTCGCTTGAGCGACCCCAAGACCAGCCTTTAAGGAGAAGCTATGAACTACAATCTACGTTTCACTAAAGCCCTTGCCAGTTTCATAATCTTAGTGTTGTTCGTCGGCCTTGCCGCCCTGCCGGTCCAGGCCGGGGTGGTGGAAGGCAACAAAGGCAAGGGTGGGCAGCCCATTGACGTGCAACAGTTCGTCAAACCCGGCAAGATTACTATCATCGATTTTTACAGCAAGTATTGCCCCCCCTGTGAAAAGATCGGGGAGCTCTTAAAGTCCGTGGCCCAGAAAAACCCCAAGGTGCATGTGGTCAAAATTGATATCAACCGGCCAGGAGTGGAGGGTATTGATTTCAATTCTCCGTTGAGCAAACAGTATAACTTGAGCTTCGTGCCTTTTCTCAAGATTTTTGACGAACAGGGCAAGCTGAAGGCCGAAGGCCAGGAAGCCATCGGCATGGCCATCGAAATGAATAAATAGCCAGTCTTGTGACCCGCAGGGACGGTTCGAGAACCGCCCCTGCGGCAAGATCCTGCTGGGCCAGGCCAGCCGACCACCAACCGGAACGATTCATGCCTCCCCCGATGATTAAAGCCCCCCTGCCCCATTGTTAGAAAAATGGGGAATAAGGGGGACTTAGGGGGATTTTCACGGTAAGACCGCAAACTGCAAACCGAAAACCGCCATAACGTGAGCCTGGGCTTCACCACCACCATCCCGGTGGAAGTCATCCTGGCTGCCGGCCTGAGGCCGGTGGACATAAATAATATTTTCATCACCGCCCCGGATGCCTACCAGCGGGTGAGCGCGGCCGAAGATGAGGGGTGGCCCCGCACCGTCTGCGCCTGGATCAAGGGCATCTATACCACTTTGCAGCTCCAACCCGGCATCCAGCCGGTCATTGTCGTCACCCAGGGCGATTGTTCCAACACCCACGCCTTAATGGAACTGCTGGAGGCCGAGGGCCGTCCCCTTATTCCCTTTCAATTCCCTTATCCCCGGAACAGGAGACTGCTCCAAGCCCAGATAGAACAACTCATGGGCACGTTGGGAACCGATTGGCCTGCGGTCAACCACATCTGGCAATGTCTGGCACCCCTTCGGGCCGGTTTAGCCGATCTGGACCGCCTCACCTGGGAGACCGGCCAGGTGACCGGCCTGGAAAACTTTCAGTTCCTCATCGCCAGCTCGGATTTCAACGGCCAGCCCGAGATTTTTGCCCAGGAGCTGCAGAGTTTTCTCAGGATCGCCCGCAGCCGTCCCCACCGTCGGGAAGGGGTGCGTTTGGGCCTCATCGGCATTCCGCCCATTTTTGGTGATCTTTTTGACTACCTGGAAGAGTTGGGGGCAATGGTGGTTTTCAATGAAATCCCCCGTCAATTCAGCATGCCCTATTCGTGCCGGGATCTGGTGGAGCAATACCTGCGCTATACCTACCCCTATGACATCTTTGCCCGGATTGCCGATATCGCCGACGCAGCAGTCCAACGCCGGCTGGACGGGCTCATTCACTACACTCAGAGTTTTTGTTTCCGTCAGATCCAGGACCGCCTCCTTAGGCAGTGCCTGGATCTGCCCATAGTCACCATCGAGGGCGACCGGCCCGTGAACCTGGATCACCGCACCCGACTGCGGCTGGAGGCCTTTGTGGATGTCCTCCGCCGCTAATTCCCACCTTGGGCCCCAAGTCGTGGGGCTGGACTTCGGCAGCCGCTTCGTCAAACTGGCCTATACCGCCGATTTTAAACGCTTCGGCTATAAGAAACTGGACACCCTGGTTTTCTATCGGGATTATTTCCGCAAAACCGCCGAGACGGTGGAATTCGACTGGCCCCGCTTAGGTCTGAAAGCACCGGATAGATTGGTCGTCACCGGCTACGGCAAGCACCTCTTTAAAAATCTGCTGCCCACCCTTACCGAAATCCGGGCCCACTATTTAGGCGCCCTCTTTCAGACCGGCTTGAGCCACTGCATTCTGCTGGAAATCGGCGGCCAGGACACCAAGGCCCTTTACATCAGGGAAGGGCGGGTCTTTGATTTCCTCACCAACGACAAGTGTGCCGCTGGCACCGGGCGCTACCTGGAAAATATGGCCCGCTTCCTCAAAATGCCCTGGCGGCAGTTCACCGCCTGCAGCCAGGACCCGGTTACCATATCCAATACCTGCGCCATTTTCGGGGAGACCGAACTCATCAGCCACCTGCTGGACGGCCAGCCAGTGACCCGCATTGCCGCGGGGGTCAACGACTCCGTGGCCCGCCGGGCCTTGCAGATGTGCCGGCGCTTTCCCTGCCGCACCCTGGTATTTGTTGGCGGTGTGGCCCGAAACCGGGCAGTGGTGGAGTGCCTGCGCCGCTCTGGACGCTATGAGGTCGTCGTCCCTCTTGAACCCCAGTTCAACGGCGCCCTGGGCTGTTGCTTGGAGGTGAGGGAAGAGGGGAGAGAGAAAGGGAAAGGGAAGAGGGAATAGGGAATAGGGAATAGGGAAGAGGGAAGAGGGAATAGAGAAGAGGGAATAGAGAAAAAAGAAGAGGGGCAAGGTGAGGGGGGACAGATCTTGCCGTGTAATGCGATTATTGCAAGGCTCTGGCGCAATTAACTTATCCCTTCCAGGTCATTCTGAGGAAAACGAAGAATCTTATGTTCATAAAGGGTTAAGATCGTCCACTGCGTTCAGGACGAAAAAAACAGCTATTCTGCCAGAGCCTTTTCTCTGCTGCATATATTGTTAAGGAGATGAAGCGATGTGGGTGGCGGTGATCCAGATGCAAAGCACTAAGGAGGCGGCCCGTAATTGTGACCGGGCCCATCGTTTAATTGCTGCAGCGGCGGCCCGGGGAGCCAGGCTCGTAGCCCTGCCAGAGTATTTTGCCGGTCTGGGGCCGCCGGACACCATCGTCAGCCGGGCCCAGGCCCTGGACGGCCCGCTGGTCCGAGAATTTCAACACCAATGCCGGGAGTTGGGTATCTACCTCCTCATGGGGACTATCCCGGAGCAATCCCCGGAACCGGGCAAGGTTTACAATACCGCCTTGCTCATCAATCCCGGGGGAGAGATACTGGCCTCATACCGCAAAGTGCATCTGTTCGACATTGATATCCCGCACAAGGTGAGTTTTCGGGAATCCGATTATATCCTGCCGGGTAAGGAACTGGTGGCCGTAACCTTGCCGGAGGAGGAATTCACCGTGGGGCTGGCAATCTGTTACGATCTGCGGTTCCCGGAGTTGTTCCGGGCCCTGGTGGATCGGGGGGCCGACGTTATCCTGGTGCCAGCCGCGTTTTCCCAGGCCACCGGCAAAGACCACTGGGAACCGCTCCTGCGGGCCCGGGCCATAGAAAATCAGGCATACATTCTGGCTCCGGCCCAGTGCCCCCATCCCGACCAAATCATCAAGACCTACGGTCGTTCTATGATCGTCGATCCCTGGGGCCTGGTTCTGGCCCAAGCCGCGGACCGGGAAGACATCATTTATGCCCGCCTGGACCGGGAATCTCTCCTAAAACTGCGGACCGAACTGCCCTGTCTGGCCAATCGGCGGCTTTAGGTGACGCCCTGCCTGTTTGCACCAAACAACAAGCCAGGGATACCGCCCGGAGGCGGTCCCTGGCTCGAATTTTCGCCGGTAAGGTGGCCGCAGGTTATCTAAGACTTATCGTTCTTTTTCTTTTTGGTGTTGGCATTTTCGCTGGGTTTGCGGGCGATGCTGGGAGCTTCCTTGGATTTTTTAGCAGTGCCCAGACCCGGGAGCATGCTGGCCGTCATGGGAGCTTCGAGTTTGGCGCTCCGGCTTGGAGTTTCTCTGGTATTGGCTCGGGCTGTATCCCTCGCAGACCGGGAAGGGGGATTTGACGCCACAGGACGAGAAGGGACAGTGGCCGCCACTACCACAACCTGGCGGTTGTTGCCTGTCCTGGGCGCGGTATTGACTGCAGCCGTCCGAGTCGGCGCGGGGGTAGATTTTTGCGCCACCATGTTGGTGGGTTTACCACTGGTCCGGGACCGGGCGGTGGCCACCGTTCTGCCTGTGGAGCCACCCCGGGCTACGGATTGAGTTCTGCCGGCTGATTTAGTTCTGCCCACCGCGGCCGTCCTGGAGGAACCTGTCACCGAGGCTCGGACCACATCCCGGGAGGCCCTGGAACTGCGGCTGCTGGCGTAAGCCACGGTGCCGCTGCCCGGCCCGGCGGCGTACATCGTCCCGCTGGCGGGGAATTGGGCCCGGGCCATGGTTATGTTGGCTTCAAAAGTCTGTTTTTTACCGGGTGGCACCTTGAGCAGGTAGGCGCTGTAACCTGCGGGAGTGGCATTGCGCAGCAGTTCCGGGTTGAGAGCGCTAATAATTTCCACGCTGCTTCCCGTAGCCACGGCCGCGGCCTGGAAGGAAGTGGCTTCGTCTACTTTCACCAGGTCGTATTTCAAGGGCGGTTGGTACGGAATATTTTTAAAACCGTATTTTTCCGGGCTCTTGGCGATGATGGTGGCCGCAATCATTTGCGGCACATAATTTTTGGTTTCAGTGGGCAGGCGAAAATTATTGGAAAGGTCCCAGAAATTTTTTAAGTCGTAATTATTGTTAATTTCTCTCTGCACCCGTCCTTCGCCGCAATTGTAGCTGGCTGCCGCCAGATACCAGGAGCCGAACCGTTTATAGAGGTCCAGCAGGTATTCAGCCGCAGCCCGGGTGGCCTTTTCCGGGTCCCGGCGTTCATCGATGGTGTTGTCCACGGTGAGGCCGTAGCGCACCGCGGTGCCGCGGATAAACTGCCACATGCCCACGGCGTTGGCATGAGAACGGGCCCGGTTGCTGTAGCCGCTTTCGATCATGGCCAGGTAGGCCAAATCTTCGGGCAGGCCGTACTCGGCAAAGATCTTCTTGATCATGGGCAGATAGCGGGTGGAGCGGGATAAATAGCGGCTGAAAATCTCCTTGCGGTCGGTGGAAAAATAATAGATATAGTTGCGGACCTGTTTATTAACCTGGATGGGCATATCAAAGGTTTTTTGGAGTTCCCATTTTTTCATTTCCTGTTCAAAAGACTCGTCCAGTCCGGGAACCGAGCTTTGGCTGTACAGTTTCTCCAGGCGTTCGTTACTTAGAACTCCCACCAGCGCCTCTTCGCTTTCATCTTCAACATCCAGGACTAGCTGTTCTTCCGTATCGGCAGGTTTGAGAGTATCTGGTTGGGAAACTACTTTGCGGTTGCCGCCGCAGGTTGGCAGAAGCCACAGAAGGGCGATAAGCAGTATAATAAACCTTTTCATGAGTTCTCCCCAGTTAAGGTTAACGATGACCCCCGTTTGGCTGATTTACTGCAAGGGTGAGAATTTATGTCGCCTCCCTCCCCCGAGAGGTACATAATGAGGTTACAATGTAGCCTAATACCTTGAGTTGGTCACATTTAGCACGAATTGGCCGAAAAAGCAAGAAAAATTCTTTTCGATGTCAATAACCATAAGTTTTCCTTTGAAAATATAGGTTATAGAACAGTAGCCCGTCCATTATCGGAGGTTGCCAGAAAGGTTTATGGCTGAACGTCTTTTACTATCCCGGTTGTTGGGGGTTCTGGGCGGGGCGGTGTTTGTCACCGCGGTCTGGGGCCTGCGGAATACGGTGGAACCCTTCGCCACCTGGTTTTATGCCTTTGCCTGGTGGTCTTATATCGTCATGGCCGATGCCGTCATTTATGCCCGGCAGAGAGAATCTCTGCTGCTGAATCGCACCCGGGAGCTGCCCAAGATGGCAACCGTTTCCATCACCTGCTGGTTGGTTTTCGAGGGCGTGAACTTCTCCCTGGGCAACTGGCATTACGTGGGGCTGCCCCAGGAGTTGCCCTGGCGTTGGCTGGGCTACGCTTTGGGCTTTGCCACGGTATTTCCCGGCCTATTCCAGACCCGGGATCTGTTGGGGGCGTTGGGGGTATTTTCCCAGGCCAAGGGACCGGTCCGGGAAGTGGGCACCTCCTGGCTGGCCCCGGCCACCATTGCCGGCCTGGTCATGTTCATGCTCCCTCTCATCTGGCCGCGCTACACCTTTCCCCTCATCTGGCTCTCCTTTATCTTCTTCTTGGAGCCGTTCTGTTTTCTCGGGGGCGGGAAATCGTTGTGGGCGGACTGGCGCCGGGGCCAACGCCGGGAAATCTACCTGCTCCTGCTGGCCGGCCTGGTGTGCGGGGTTTTCTGGGAATTGTGGAACTTTTGGGCCCAGGCCAAGTGGGTCTACACCCTGCCGTTTTTTCAGGCGGGGAAAATTTTCGAGATGCCGGTCCTGGGCTATCTCGGCTTTCTGCCTTTTGCCCTGGAGTGCGCCATAATGTATAATTTTATCAGGATGCTGGAAGAGCGCTGGCTCATTTCTCCCCGGGCCCGGCGCCGC
Source organism: Deltaproteobacteria bacterium (assembly GCA_016874895.1). Taxonomy (GTDB): domain Bacteria; phylum Desulfobacterota; class Desulfobaccia; order Desulfobaccales; family Desulfobaccaceae; genus Desulfobacca. The sequence goes on along the minus strand of VGSX01000010.1, from coordinate 13,418 downwards.
TGGCTGCTGGGCCAGGCCCTCTTTTGGGTAACCATGTTTGCGGCCCTGGACCACTGGACGGTGAGAGTTATGGTTTCCGGTTTCCCGTTTTCGGTTTTCGGATGAAAAGGCCATGGTCGATTGGGGACACCCGGGAATGAATTTTTTTTAATGCCCGATTATCAGCTATCAGTCTGAAAGAAATAATTGAGGCGTTCAGCTATCAGCAATCAGCTTTCAGCAAAAACAATAGGTTAGGTAAACTGGTCGAGAAACCAGCATTCTGCCATCGAATAACTATTTGAATATAAAAAGCATTAGCTGACGGCTGAGCGCTGAACGCTTACGAAATAATTAATGGGAACTGAGATAATCCTGTTACGGTTTGCCCCGGATGTATGATGATGGCGCGACCTGTCAACGAAGCCATAAGTCAGCCAAAGGTCTATCCCATCAGTCTGGGTTGCGCCAAGAACCGGGTGGACAGCGAAATCATGCTGGCCCTGCTGGAGCAGGCCGGGTGGGAAATAACCTCCCGGCCCGGGGAAGCCGACTTACTGCTGGTGAATACCTGCGGCTTCATCGCCTCGGCCTGCCAGGAGGCCATCGACGCCATCCTGGAAATGGCCGCCATCAAGCACAATCGCCCGGGCGTCAGGCTGGTGGCCGCCGGCTGTCTGGTGCAGCGTTACGGCGCCGAACTGCCGACCCTGCTGCCGGAGGTGGATGTTTTTCTCGGGGTGAACGATTTTGTAAACATTATTCAGGTGCTGGAATCTGCCACCGGGGCAGGCGGCCCGAAGTTGTGGCTCGGGCAGGAATGGCAGAAGTACCAGAGAGTTTGGCCCCGGCGCCTGACCACTCCCTTTTACAGCGCCTACCTGAAAATTGCCGAAGGCTGCAGCCACCGCTGCACCTACTGCACCATTCCCGGCATCCGGGGGCCTTACCGCAGCCGTCCCCTCAAGACGGTGCTGGCCGAAGCCGAGCAATTAGTGGCCGGGGGGGTGCGGGAACTCAACCTGGTGGCCCAGGACACCACGGCTTACGGCGTCGACCTCACAGGACGGTCCCAACTGCCCGCCCTGGCGTTGCGGCTGGCGGCTTTGCGGGGCCTGCGGTGGCTCCGGATTCTCTATGCCCATCCCACCGGGATCACCCCGGAACTCCTGGAGGTGATGGCTGCGCATCAGACTATCTGCCCGTATTTTGATATTCCCTTGCAACATGTTAATGACCGGCTCTTACGCCGCATGGGCCGGGGTTATACTCAAAAACAGATATGGGAAACATTGGGGCTGATCCGGGAGTTTCTGCCCCAGGCGGCAGTGCGGACCTCCGTCATAGTGGGTTTCCCTGGGGAGACGGAGGAAGATTTTGCCGAGCTGTGCCAGGTGACTGGAGACATGGCCTTTGACCACCTGGGGGTCTTTGCCTTCCAACCGGAGGAGGGGACGCCGGCGGTGAGGCTCAAGGGACAGGTGCCGGCCAGGGAAGCCAACCGCCGGGCCCGGCGACTGACCTCGATGCAGGAAAAGATAACCAGACAAAAACTGCGGCGACTGCGGGGCACGGTACAGGAGGTGTTGGTGGCAGGCTACAACACGGAAACCGAACTGCTGCTGGAAGGCAGGCTGGCCAGCCAGGCCCCGGAGGTGGACGGCAAGGTGCTGATCAACGCCGGTTGGGGGGAGATCGGCCGGCTGGAGCGGGTGAGAATAACCAGAACCTTTACTCACGACGTTTTAGGAGAGATCGTCGGCGGAACGGCGCCGGCTGCCGGCCTTGAGAAAAAATTGACAAGCGGCGGCTGAAAAGTTATTATTTTTTAATTGAGGTAAAGTTTGTGAAATTGCGCCAAAAAATGATCCTAAAACGTCTGGAGCCGGATATCGAGAGAATCAATCTGGCCTTGTCCGGCAACCTGGCCACCCACGTTACCCTCATCTCCCAGGTGTGGGATCATATTTTAATTTCCGGGGGGAAACGCATCCGTCCGCTCCTGTTTCTCCTGGCGGCCCGGATGTGCGGCTGCCGGGAAGATCATCTCCCGGAAGTTTCCACTATTTTTGAGTACTTGCATGCCGCCACCCTGCTGCATGACGATGTGGTGGACGCGGCCACGGTGCGCCGGGGGCACTCTTCCGCCAACACCATCTGGGGCAACCAGGCGGTGATCCTGGTAGGTGATTTTCTCCTATCCAAGGCCCTGAGCATCGCGGTGGCCACCCGGCATATCCGGGTGATGGAGGTCCTGGCCCGCACCACCACCTATATGGCCGAAGGCGAGGTGCTGCAACTGGTGAACACGGGCCGCCTGGAGATGACCGAAGAGGAATACTTCGACGTCATCACCCGGAAAACCGCCAAGCTTATGTCCGCGGCGTGCCAGATCGGGGCCATCTTAGGCGGCGTGGATGACAGGCTGGAAGAGGCCATGGCGGATTTCGGCCTCAACCTGGGCATCACCTTTCAGCTGGTGGACGATATCCTGGATTTTACCGGCGACCCCCAGGAAATGGGCAAACCGGTGTGTAACGACCTCAAAGAGGGCAAAATCACCCTGCCTTTTATTCACACCCTCCGCCAGGGGGGGCCGGCGGAACAGGACCGGCTGCGGCGTCTGGTGCAGGAAAGCGACGTCGCCAGGCTTTCCCAGGAGCTGGTGCCCCTCATGAAGAAATACGGCTCCATCGACTACGCCCGGGGACTGGCCCGGCACTACACCCTGAAGGCGCAAAAGAACCTGGAAGCCTTCCCGTCCTCGACCGAAAAAACCCTGTTTCTGGAAATTACCGACCTCTTGGACAACCGCACCGCCTAAACCGCTCAACTCATTAAACCAGAAACCAGAAACCGTAAACAAAATCAGTCCTGGAGCCGTTTTTCCAGGGCCGCCACCCGCTCTTCCAACTCCTTGAGCTCGGTGCGCCGGGCCAGGGACATTTCATCCACCATGCCCTGGATAAATTCCTTTATCTTGCTCCAGAAGTCGGCCTGTTCCTTCTCGACCCGCTCCCACAGCTCCTCCACCGCCTGGGAGCTCTCCTGTCTGCTCAGTTCGCCCCGCTTCACCATCTCCTCCACCAGGTTTTCCACTTTTTCCTTGGTGTAGTCAAAGACCCCGAGGCCGAAACTAATGGTTTTTTTTAAAAGATCGTCCATGGCCGCTCCTTTCCCTAAACTTGAACAGTGTTTAAGTTAAAAATTCCAGAGGCACCTCCCGGCCCAGGGGCCGCAAACAAATTAACCCATTGCCGGGGTTTTTCCCATGATATAAGTTTTTGTTGCACGGCCAGAAGAAAAACTTTCCAGCCGAAAGGAAAACACTCTGGAATACTTTATACAAATTGGAATACTTTATTCAAATATACAGAAATATGAGCAGGATGTCATGGCTTCTCTTAATCAACTTTTTAAATAATAACTGAATACGTCAGGAATCTTGGGATCATGCACTTAGAGGAATATGTGGGCCAAAAGCTGGTCATCGGAGTTCCCGGGACCAGAGTTACGCCAGAGATTGTCCGGCATTTTCAGGAACTGCATGCCGGTGGGCTGATTCTCTACCGCATCAACTTCGACTCGCCGCCTCAACTGCAAGGCCTGATTGCGGAACTGGAAGAGGCCTTGGGCCGCCGACTCCTGGTGGCGGTGGACCATGAGGGCGGCCGGGTCATCATGTTCCGGGAGGGGATTACCGTTTTTCCGGATAATCTGGCCCTGGGAACGATGGGCAACCCGGAGTATGCCTGGCGACAGGGGGAAATCGAGGCCCGGGAACTGCGCCGCCTGGGGGTGGACGTGAACCTGGCCCCGGTGCTGGACGTCTTGACCGAGGCCTACAGTCCTAATATCGGTATCCGGTCCTATGGCCGGGACTGGCGCACCGTGGCGCAGATGGGCGCGGCCAGGATTGCCGCCATGCAACAGGGCGGGCTGTCCGCCTGCGCCAAGCATTTTCCCGGCAAGGGTCATGCCCCCGTGGACGCCCACCTGGGGCTGCCGGTTATTCCCTCCACCTGGCAGGAAATGGAGGCAGTGCACCTCCAGCCTTTCCGGGAGGCCGTCCGCCTCGGGGTGGACCTGGTCATGTCCTCGCACCCCTATTATCCCCAGCTTGATCCCGGCCCCAAAAAGATTGCCACTTTCTCCCGGAAAATTATTTATGATTACCTCCGCCGGGAGCTTGACTTTCAGGGGGTTATTGCCAGCGACGATCTGGAGATGGGCGCCATCAAGGCGCTCTGCCCCATCGGCGAGGCCGGGGTGTTGGCCACCCGGGCGGGGCACGACCTGCTCCTGGTGTGCCACGATCTGCAGGCCCAGAAAGAAGTGTACTATAGCCTGCTGGAGGCCTATAAAACCAAGGAGCTTTCCTGGGGTGAACTGGAGGAGAGCGTGGCCCGGATCGGGCGTCTGCAAGCCCGGCGAGACCGGAGATTTGCCCCGGGAGACCCGCTACCGGACCCATCCGGGGCCGACCTGGCGACGGAGATCTGCCGGGCCGCCGTCCGGGTGCTCCGGGATGAGCGCAAACTACTGCCGCTCTCGGACCGCTACCCCAAAATCGGCGTTATCTTCCCCCGATTTTCTGGTTTGGAGGCCAGGATCATGATCGAAAAGGAAGTTCTGGCGGAAAGGGAGTTCCTCAGCCGGGAGTTTTCAAAATTCGGTCTGGCTCCCGACATGGTCATCGTCGGCCTAGACCCGGCGGATTCGGAGATTCAAGCAGCGGTGGAACTGGCCGGTGGCTCGGACCTGACCATCTTTTTCTGCTATGACGCCCACCTCTACCCCGCCAATAAAAAACTTCTGGATGCGGTCCAGGAGAGTGCTCCCAATCTGGTGGTGGCCTTGTTGCGCGATCCCTATGACCTCGATTATCTCAGGGCCGGAGTTGCCTGCCTCACCGCCTTCGGCTGGCGGGCCGGCCAGCTCCGGGCTATCATTGAAAAAATCTGTGTCATACATCAATGACGGGGCCGCCGGAAATTCTGGCGGATTTCCGGCAGGGTGAGCAGGCGCCAGAGGGGCCGGCCGTGGGGGCAGTGGGAGGAAACGGCCGACTCATCCAATTGTTTTAAAAGATGGTGGATTTCCACGTCGCTGAGGCGCTGCCCGGCCTTCACCGCTCCCCGGCAGGCCAATGTCAGGTGCAGGCGCCGCCTCAGCTGCTCCCGGTCTTTCTCACCCGGCAGTTGGGCCAGCTCCGCGATCATTTCCGGCACCAGGGCTGCCAGGTCCTGTTCGGCCAGACAGGCCGGCGCGGCCCGCACCAGGAAGGTGGCGCCGCCGAAGGGCTCAAGTTCCACACCCGCTGCCCAAAGTTCGGCCAGATGCACTTCCGCCCAAGCAGCCCCGGCCGGGTCCAGTTCCACGGACAGGGGAAACAGGAGGGTCTGGCGGGCCGGCACCTCCTCGCTGGCCCGGCTGAAGATCTCGTAGAGGATGCGTTCATGAGCCGCATGCTGGTCAATGATGAGCAGGCCTTCCGGGGCCTGGGCCAGGATGTAGGTGCCCTGCAGCTGCCCCAGCACCGGGAGGTCGGCAAAACGCCAGCCGGGGCCCACGGGTGCCGCAGTGGGAAGAGGCGCCGGGGACGGGCTGGCAAGGAAATTGCGGGGCAGCGGCGGCAGTTCCCCGAACAATGCCGCGGGCTGGGATTCCTGCACTTTTAAGGGAGGCGGTGGCGTCCACGGGGAGGCGAACTCCTGCCGTCCCGGCATCTGGGTGGGTTGCAGGGCCTCGCTGATGGCCGTCAGTATCAGCCCGTAGACCCGGCCGCTGTCTTTAAACCTGACCTCCGCCTTGGTGGGATGGACATTGATATCCACCTGCTCCGCCCCGGTTTCCAGATGAAGCAGGAGCACGGGATGGCGTCCCCGGGGGAGCAGGCCCTGATAGGCCTGCCGGATGGCCCCGGCCACCAGGCGGTCGCTCACGATGCGGCGGTTGACCAGGAAAAACTGATACTTCGAGGTGGCTACGTGGTGGTCCGGTCCGGCAATGAGCCCTGTCAGCCTCAGGCCCGGTCCGGACATCTCCAGGGGCAGCATTTTATCGGCCCACTCCAGCCCCAAAAGCGCGGCCAACCGTTCCCGGCAGTCCCCGTGCGCCGGGGTTTGGAAGACAGTTTTGCCCTGGGCCAGGACCGAAAAATGAATTTCCGGGTAGCCCATAGCCAGATGGCGCAGGAGCTCCACGATCTGCCCCTGCTCCGCGGCCTTGCTGCGCAGGAATTTGCGCCGGGCCGGGGTATTGTAAAAAAGATCGGCCACGCTCACCTGGGTGCCCGGAGGGCCGGCCCAGGGAACATTTTCCCGCACCACCCCGCCCTCCACCGAGATCCGGCAGCCCAACTCCAACTCCGGGCTGCGGGTGCACAACTCCAGCCGGGACACCGCGGCGATGCTGGGGAGTGCCTCTCCCCTAAACCCCATGGTTTTCAGGTGCAGCAGGTCGGTGTCCTGCCGCAGTTTGCTGGTGGCATGGCGGAGCAGGCTCAAGGGGGCTTCCTCCGGCCACATGCCGCAGCCGTCATCGGTCACCCGGATCTGGCGGCAGCCCCCTTCCATGATCTCCACGGTGATAGTGCGGGCTCCGGCGTCCAGGGCGTTTTCCGCCAATTCTTTCACCACCGAGGCCGGGCGGGTGATAACTTCCCCGGCGGCGATCTTGCTGGCCACCTCGGGCGGCAAAATCCCGATGCGGTTCATGGGAATGCCCTTGCCTTATCCATAGAAATCCTTTACACTACTCCCTTAAGGAGGGCTGTGATCCGGTTCTTCTTAACCGGCCCGCCGGTCCTGTTGCGGCCTTCTTCAGACCGGCGGGTTTTATCTGCCGCCGCAGTCCATCGTGCCTGTAGTATACCACATCTGGCATCACATTGGGAAGGAGGTTCCCATGGGGGGGGGCAAATCCAAAGAATCCGGCCTGTCCGACCGGGAGGAGCTGGTTTTAAAGGTGACCAAGGAAATCATGGTCAAGTTCATCGAGATCGGCCGCATTTCCACCACCAATTTCGAGGACACCTTTAAATTGGTGAACGACACCGTCCGGCAATCCCTCAAAACCTGAACCGAACCCAACACGCGCCCATGAACCGTTATGAAGGAAGACTGCCCGAAGAACTCCGGCCCCTGAGCATTGCCGTGAATTACCTGCCCCAGGCCGAGGGTTCGGCCCTGATCCGTTTGGGCCGCACCTGGGTGCTCTGCACCGCCAGCCTGGAGGAGCGGGTGCCGCCTTTTCTCCAGGGTTCCGGCCAGGGCTGGGTCACCGCGGAATACGACATGCTCCCCCGGGCCACCCACACCCGGCGGCCCCGAGCGGCCCACACCGGCCGGCTGAGCGGCCGCACCCAGGAGATTCAGCGGCTCATCGGCAGGTCTCTCAGGGCCGTGGTGGACCTCACCGCCCTGGGCGAACGCAGTATTATCTTGGATTGCGACGTTTTGCAGGCCGACGGCGGCACCCGCACCGCGGCCATCACCGGCGCCTTCGTGGCCCTGTGCCAGGCCCTGGCCGGGCTTCAGCGCCAGGAGGAGATCGACACCGTGCCCGTCCTGGACCAGGTGGTGGCCGTGAGCGTCGGCCGGGTCAGCGACCGAATCCTGGTGGATCTGGATTACCAGGAGGACTCCCGGGCCGCCGTGGACGCCAATTTCGTGGTCACCGGCCGGGGGGACCTCGTGGAGGTGCAGGCCACCGGCGAGCAGGGCCCTTTCTCCCCGGCCCTGGTCCTGGAAATGTTACACCAGGCCCAACCGGCCCTGCAACGCCTGCGCCAGGCCCAGGAGGAGGCCCTCGGATCATGGCTGCCCCTGCCCTGGTGATCGCCACCGCCAATCCCGGCAAGATCCGGGAATTGGACGCCCTGTTGGCTGAGTTGGGAATCTCGCTGAAAACCCTGGCGGACTATCCGGAGTGCCCGGAAGTGGTGGAAGACGGCGACACATTCAAGGCCAATGCCGCCAAAAAGGCCCTGGCCGTGGCCGCTTATACCGGACTTCCGGCCCTGGCCGACGACTCCGGCCTGGAAGTGGACGCCCTAAGCGGGCGCCCCGGGGTTCTGTCGGCCCGCTATGCCAGCGACCGCACCGCGCCGGCCCGCCCCACCGACGAGGACAATTATCGCAAACTCCTGGAAGAACTGGCCGAGATCCCCTGGGAGCAGCGCCGGGCCCGGTTTGTCTGCTGCATAGTCCTGGCTTTCCCAAAGGGCCGGACCATAGTGACTAAAGGGACCTGTGAAGGGATCATCAACTTCACTCCCCGGGGAACCGGCGGCTTCGGCTATGATCCGGTCTTCTGGCTCCCCCAGTACAACTGCACCATGGCGGAAGTGGGGCTGGAAGTAAAGAACCAGATCAGCCACCGGGCAAAAGCCCTCCAACAATTAAAAACCACCCTGGCGGAGCTGCTTGGCCGGGAACCCTCTCTCTTTCAACCTGCCAAAAGCATCGGGACGTAGCGCAGCCTGGTTAGCGCGCCTGCCTTGGGAGCAGGAGGTCGGCGGTTCAAATCCGCCCGTCCCGACCAAAGATATCAATAGGTTAACTTATTATTTTTCAACCTCATTTTCTTTTGTGTGCTGGTGCTGTGTGCTACTGATCAGCAAATCGGCTGCTTTCCTTACTCCGTTCCCCAGGCTTTGAACATATCTCTCAGTAGTCGTAAGATGGGCGTGGCCCAACATTTTCTGGATGGTGGGCAGGCTGACCTTGTGAGTTTCGGCCAGTAGGCTGGCGACATGATGACGGATGGCATGGAAGCCCAAATAGGGGACTTCGGCGGTTCGGCAGATTCGTTTTAACTGTTTGCGGCGGTCGATATAGGGTTCTCCGGTTTCAGGATTGGGGAAAATCCATTGTCCGGAGGTTTTGCCGTATAACAGTTTTAATTCATCGTGCAACTCGTCGTTCAATGGTTTTACCTGGGGACGCCATCCTCCGTTGCCTTTCCGGGTCCACAAAGTCACCTCCCGCTTCTCGAAATTCACATCCTCCCATTTGAGCCGGTTGATCTCGTTTATCCTGGCGGCCAGTGAAAAAAGGGCCAGGAAGAAAGGGCGGAGTTCCCCGGCGGCCATGAATATTTTTATCATATCCTCCTGAGTGTAAATTTCTTTGCGTTTGCGCTCGGAATAGAGCTTATCGATGTAGAGACAGGGATTTTCAGGAATCAGTCGCCTTTTCCAGGCCCAGTGGAACAGGGCGCACAGATCTTTACGGTGAGAATTATAATACTGCTTCGACACCTAAAAAATACCGACCATTTCCAGTTTTCAGGCAATTTCCCGCAGTTTACCAACATATTTTCGGTCCTCCAGCGCATAATTGTGTTAAAATATATCACTTGATAGTTGAGAAATGGCGGAGGGGTTTTATGAGGGAGTTTGAACGCATTACCTTTAACCAGAAGGTTATGGGGGGCAAAGCCTGCATTCGTGGCATGCGTGTAACGGTATCTCTGGTGGTCAATTTGGTAGCCAATGGGATGAACACCGAGGAGATCATCGAGGCTTACCCTTATTTGCAGCCTGATGACATTCGTCAAGCCTTGCGGTTCGCCGCATGGCTAGCTGAAGAAACTGTGCATCCGATTGAACTGGCCTCATAATGAAGTTCCTGGCTGATATGGGGATCTCCCCCAAGACGGTGAGCTTCTTACAGAATCTTGGGTATCAAGCAGCACACTTACATCAGGAAGGTCTTGATAGGCTGAGTGATTCGGAGATATTACAGAAAGCTCGCTTAGATGGGAGTATTCTTCTCACTCATGACCTTGATTTTGGCGATCTATTGGCTGCCAGTGAATCTGAACTACCAAGCGTCATAATTTTTCGGTTGCGCAACATGCACCCTGAACGAGTAAATCTGCACCTCAACAGCATTTTAATCAAACATGCTCAAGAGCTAGTGCAAGGTGTTGTCATAACAATTGCTGAAGGTGGTACCAGGGTAAGACACTTGCCCATTGTGGCCAAAAGCAACGAAGAGAAATAAGGGAGGAATAAAAGATCGGCAGAGGAGGCTTTTTGACCAACACCACGATCTGCAAGACTCTACCCTCTAGTGACGACAAAAAAAGTCAATAAGCTAATATCATTTATATTTTTATTTTTGACTGATAATCTCCGGGGGCGCCAAGCGACAAAGGTGCTGTTCTGCGTTGCCCATGACCGGCAGGTTTTAAAGTCGAAGGTCGCAACGTATTCAGTCAATTCATTTGGCTAGCTTATCCAACACTATACTCCCTCCACGGTATAGCATTGAGGGGGACGACTGAGAGGAAGCGGACGATATCCCTTCGGCCGTAATAAGTCGGCTTCCCCCTATGATCCTGCGCCATAAGCACAACGGGGATTCCCCCGAAAAAATGCTGGAAGCTCCGAATGGGATGGTCAGCATATAGCGTGTTGCCTATGACTGACTTTCTGACAACAATAACCGCAAACTTGACACCCTGATCTCTTGTCACTGCTCCTTAAAAAATCTCCTAACACCGCGAATGTAACTTAACTGTGCCTAACGCTGGGCTTTACAATATCTTGCTGTCCACGGTTTCCAGTTTTATAGACCCCACAGCAGCAAGTTGACCCGAGTATTATTTTGTGCGAAACTCGAAGCTAGCTACCGAGGCGTCCAGATTTCGTCAATCCTGACTTTTAGCTCAGCTGCTCTTGTTTTCACATCATCCCTGGACCCTTTCGGGACAACGACGTGAAATTCTCCACCTGACCTAAGCGAGGCGTCAGAGAATAGGGACCATTGGCTGGCTGTGTGGACATCAAAGATGGAATTTTCTGTCTCAGCTTCCAGGATAATCCTGATCCCATTTTTATCAGCCGTAAGGTCTGGGACATGGTTTTTCTTGGTTCCATAGATTAAATCAGGGGTGGGCATGTCTGGTATATCGGCCTTGATGTTCCGAAAGCCTTGCCCGGAAAAATGGCGGACCATCATGTTGATCAGCGCATCGTGTTCATTAGAATCCTTTGGAGTTCTCAGCATAGTTTTCTCCTTGCGTGAAAATTTCGTCCTTACCCTTATAAACCGGACAACTTAAAAATTTGCCAAAGTGTGGTAAATTTTATTTCCTGACCGGTTTAACTTAGTGGGAGGAGCTTAATGCAACAGGGCGACATCCTCGATCTTCTTGAGGCTGCTGACTGGAGTGACATCATTTTCAGGTTGACCAATCACGCCTTATGGAGAACCCGCAGGTATAAATGGATCTCAGGGAGACCGGAATTACTTCCAGGGGGCATGACCCCGGAGGATTTGGCTCTGACTGCTGTCCTGAAAGTTTGGGACGGAACTAGAGATTGGAATCCTGTCAAGTATCCTAATCTCCTGACGCACTTGATGTGGATTGTGGATAGCGATATTGATCACCTTTACCGTTCAACAGAGCACAGGAAGACAGTAAGAATGCCTGAAACAGAGGATAAGGGCGAGATAGAAGTCCCTGATTCTCAAGCAGTCGAGGCTGGAAAAATCCTAAGCCCGGAAGACGAGCTAATTGCCAAAGAGGAAAGGGATTTTGAGGAAAAACTCAAAGAGGAACTAAATAATTCTGTGAAAGGGGACGAAGATCTGGAATTTCTTCTTTTATGCCTTGAGGACGGAACTGACAGGCCTGCGGAAATCGCTCAGATAACGGGCTGGGCTATTTCAAAGGTCTACAATCTTAAGAGGAAACTTTATCGGAAAGCCGCCAAGCTGGGAAACGCCTTTTCAAATAAAAATTAGGAGGCAAAATGAAAGACAAAAAAGAGAAAAAGGGCTTCTTGGAAAGCTTTTCCGATTTTATGAGCGATCCAGAGGGCATCTCTACTGAGGACCTGCGCACTGAACTTATAGGGCAGGGAGTTGATGTCGAGTCCCTCGAGAAGAAGGTCATGGAAATTGTCCGGAAGGGATCAGAAGAGCGACGTCTCGCATGGCAAAAACATGCTAGAGAGCAACGGGCCGGGATTGAAGAAATTTTTGAATCCCGGCGGCTTGCCAAAACCGCCGAAGACATAAGGGACAGAATAATGAAAATCCTTGAGGGAGGGTATGGTCACGGTGCCCTCTCTTATGCAGAGGCATATTTTCGAAAGAAGGAAACGGTCTCGGAGAGGGACCTTGAGACTCTTCTGAACGATTTGGACGATCTCAAACTTTTGGAAGAACTAGGCGAGGGAAAGGAGTAGACAATTTCGATGAATAAAAGGTTTATTGGCCCTTCTGCCATGGCCGCGCAAATCATAAGAGATCTGCGTATAAGGGAACCCTCTGAGATCTCCATAAAAGACATAGCCATGAATCGCGGGGCTTTTGTCAGGGAAAGCATACTGGAAGGCTCGGAAGCTAGGCTGATAAGGAAAGGCCGTAAAGGGATAGTCACCGTTAATAGTGGAATTCGTGAAGATGGACGAAAGAGATTCGCCATTGCCCACGAATTAGGTCATTTCGAGCTCCATAGCACCTCCCAGCTGATCTTTTGCACAGAAGAGGATATGCTTTTCTGGAACGAGGGTAAGTCACAGGAAATAGAGGCCAATGAATTTTCGGCCTGTATTTTGATGCCGGAGGAAATGTTTTCAAAGCGTATCAAGACAGGGCCACCCAATCTGAAAAACGTAAGAGATATCGCAGAGCAATTCAGGACGACCCTGACAGCTACTGCTTTACGGTATTGCCAACTCTCCCCTGAACCCTGTGCTGTAGTCGTATCAAGGAACGGTGTTATAAGATGGTACAGGAAATCCGATAGCTTTGATTTCCATGTCAAAGTTGGTGAGAAACTTAGCCCGGACACATACGCTTATGATTTCTTCGACGGAGTCGATTTACCAAGTAGCCCACAGAAGGCGCCAGCCACTGCCTGGCTTGCTGGGAATGTAGATGAAGGAGCCGAGATTTTTGAGCACTCAATTGCCCTGGCAAGCTACAATGTCGTGTTATCTATGCTATGGATCTACGAAGAAATCCGTCTAAGGTCTGCAACATACTACGATGATGAACCCGAATTTGATTTGACGAACCCTTTTACTCCGGATGGCAAGAGATGGCGCTGGTGATTAGGCCGGCGGATACAAAGTTATTCAATTTTAGCAAGTTAAATATTTTTCCTATGGATTATCAGCTTGTTAGCAGCGTAGTTCCAAGCCGTTGAGATTTTGGTACCTTCGTTGGTGCCACATATCTTGCCATTATCCTCTCAACCACAACCGGCTTCGAGATTCCATATTACTCCTGGATAACAGAACCTTCCCGGCAAGGAACCGTCATCCGAATGACGAGGAAGCATGGTCTAGGCGACCGGAAAGTTAACTTCGTCCTTACCTTGGAGCCACTTCCAACTTAATCCCTGCGGAGGCTTGCAGGTGTTTGATGATCTGAAAGAGATTGTCGGCCCGGGGGTTGCCTTTGGGGCCGAAC